>JBKHWC010000007.1:0-63420 GCA_046569765.1 Alphaproteobacteria bacterium
CCCGCGCCAAGCCCGCACCCTCCAGGTGATCCATGAAACGCGCCCCTCGCAGCCGTCAACGCCATGATTTATATGCGAAATATCACGATTACGACAGCGAAATCAGCGACTTACTTGGAGAATGTGGGAGTAATCAGGATTGGGCGCAAATCAATGCGTTGATCAAAAATTTAAACGATGTGTTTGGTTCTGATGCTGAAAAGTATCAGGAAAGTCCAGATGGCCTTGGTAGTGTCTCTCTTGAATTCACGCGCGAAAAACATGAAAGGCAAAGATCGACAGCTCGTGAGCTATTTACCGTAAAGAATGGCGCATTTCGAGAGGAGAGGGAGTGGCGACTATTCGTATATGATTCGATGAGCAACATTTCTGATGTCGAGTTCCGTGAGAGCCGTGGTACTCTTTCTCCATATGTCAGACTGAAAGTGCCCGTCGATGCGATTGTCGGTGTTACTTTGGGACCCACGAACAAAACTTCCGAAGCCATGGTTAAAGCGGCGTTAGAGGCATACGAGGTTGACGCTTGGGTGAAGCGGAGTAACGCAAGCTATCGACGCGCCTAGCTGGCTCAGCTCGGAATCAAGGCGCTTGCGCCGCCGGGCAGCGCCCGACCGCGCCCTCGGGCGGACGCTTTGCCCCGTCAGCCTTCAAGAACCCCGTCAAAAGTACCTGGCACTATAAGGCGCCCAACTCCACTGTGGCTCGCCCACCCGGCGGTCGGGCGCTGTCCTCTGTCATGCCCGGTCCGGCCCGCGCCGTCAGCGTAGGGTGCGCTACAGCGCACCTTCCTTCGGTATTAGCCCGACATGGTTAACCCGGCGAACGCCCGACACAGTGCCCGACACATGCCCGACAGATGCCAGACGCTTTCCAGACGCGGCAAAACCCGGAAAATCCCACCGTTGCTCCAGCGCACGCAAGCCCCTAATCTGGACTCATGGCCACCATCCCCGTCGAAGCCTTCTACCTGACCCCAGGGGCCACCGGCACCCTGCAACAGCAGATCAGGGCCATGGTCACGCAGGGCATCCTCGGCGGCCGCTTCCGTCCTGGAAGCCGGATGCCCTCGTCGCGGGGGCTGGCCGAACATCTCGGGGTCAGCCGGATCACCGTGACCCGCGCCTATGCCGACCTCGTCTCCTCCGACTACCTCACCTCGGCGGGGCGGTCGGGCTATTTCGTCTCGGATACCGCCCCCCTGGCACCCGAATTCCCCCAGGCCGAACCCCGGGCAGAGGCCATTGATTTCAAGGCCCTGACCGGCGGCCGCTTCACCCTGACCCCCCGCGTCGAACGGCCCGAGGACTGGGACCGCTACCCCTTTCCCTTCATCTATGGCCAGGCCGACCCGACGCTCTTCGACCACCAGAACTGGCGGCAATGCGCCCTGCGTGCCCTTGGCAAGCGCGACTTCGCGGCGCTGACGACCGACTACTACGAACGCGACGACCCTATCCTGCTTCAGGAACTTCTGCGCACCATCCTGCCTCGCCGCGGCATCGCCGCCCGCGAGGACGAGGTCCTTCTGACCCTCGGCGCCCAGAACGCCCTGTGGATCGCCGCCACCACGCTCCTCGGCCCCGGCCGCCGCGCCGTGGTGGAAAACCCCGGATACCCCGCCTGGCGCGCCATCGTTGCGGCAACGGGGGCATCGGCAGTCCCGGTCGACGTCGACGCCGAGGGCCTGCCCGTCCAAACCATTGATGCGGATGTGATTTTTACCACCCCCTCGCACCAGTGCCCGACCAACGCCACCATGCCGGTCGACCGCCGCGTGGCCATGCTCGAGGCCGCCGAAGCGCAAGGCGCGATCATCATCGAGGACGACTACGAATTCGAGATGTCCTTCCTGAAACCCGTCGCCCCGGCCCTCAAATCCCTCGACCGGAACGGCCGCGTGATCTACGCAGGCAGTTTCTCGAAATCCGTCTTCCCCGGCCTGCGCCTGGGCTACCTCGTCGGCCCGCCCGGCTTCATCGCCGA
Source organism: Alphaproteobacteria bacterium (assembly GCA_046569765.1). Lineage (GTDB taxonomy): Bacteria > Pseudomonadota > Alphaproteobacteria > Rhodobacterales > Rhodobacteraceae > Tabrizicola. The sequence goes on from JBKHWC010000007.1 coordinate 1,984, forward strand.
AGCCCGCGCCCTGCGCGGCCTGATGCTGAAGCACCCGCCCGGCCATATCCAGCGGACGATGGCCTATTTCCTGGGCCTCGGGCACTACGACGCGCTGGTCAACCGGATGAAGAACGCCTACCGCCGCCGCCGCCAGGTCATGGCCGAGGCCATCGCGGCCGAAGGCCTGACCGTGGCCGGGCAGGGCGGTTTCGGCGGGTCCAGCTTCTGGATGCGCGCGCCGGACGGTGTGGATACCGAAGCGCTGGCCCTGAAGCTGCGCACCGAAGGCGTTCTCATCGAACCCGGCCGCGCCTTCTTTGCGGGCGAGGGGCCGCGCCATTTCTATCGCCTCGCCTATTCCTCCATCGCCCCACAGAAGATCGCCGAAGGTGTGACGCGGATCGCCCGGGCGGTGGCTCGTCGATGACATCGTCACTCCGAGCCTGCGACGAGAAGACGACGTCGCACGAGGAGCGGTGTCTGGCCATACCTGGCCGCTGGAGCTGGCCCTAGGTCTGGACTCATCGGGCGGCTAGAGTGCTTTCCAGAGTCAAGGAGACCGGAAATGAAGATGACCACCGAGGAAGCCTTCGTGAAGGTCCTGCAGATGCACGGGATCGACCATGCCTTCGGCATCATCGGATCCGCTTTCATGCCCATTTCCGACCTTTTCCCCAAGGCTGGCATCACCTTCTGGGACTGCGCCCATGAGGGATCCGGGGGCATGATGGCGGACGGGTTCACCCGGGCCTCGGGCAAGATGTCGATGATGATCGCCCAGAACGGGCCGGGCATCACCAACTTCGTCACCGCGGTCAAGACGGCATACTGGAATCACACTCCTTTACTTCTGGTTACCCCACAGGCCGCGAACAAGACCATCGGGATGGGCGGCTTCCAGGAAGTCGAGCAGATGGCGCTCTTCAAGGACATGGTCTGCTACCAGGAGGAGGTCCGCGATCCTTCGCGTGTAGCCGAGGTGCTGAACCGCGTGATCCTGCAGGCGAAACGTCAGTCGGCCCCGGCGCAGATCAACATGCCGCGCGACTATTTCACCCATGTCATCGACATCGCCCTTCCGGCGGTGGTGGAGTTCGAGCGGCCCTCGGGCGGCGAGGAGGCCGTTGCCCAGGCGGCGCAGCTTCTGTCCAGCGCGAAGTTTCCGGTGATCCTGAACGGCGCGGGCGTGGTGATCGGTGGGGCGATCCCGGCCTCGATGGCGCTGGCGGAACGTCTGACGGCCCCGGTCTGCGTCGGCTACCAGCATAACGATGCCTTCCCTGGAAGCCATCCGCTGTTCGCCGGGCCTCTGGGATACAACGGGTCCAAAGCGGCGATGGAGCTGATCGCGCAGGCCGATGTGGTGCTGGCGCTGGGGACACGGCTCAACCCGTTCTCGACCCTGCCGGGCTACGGGATCGACTACTGGCCGAAGGCGGCCAAGGTGATCCAGGTCGACATCAACCCGAACCGGATCGGGCTGACGAAGCCGGTGACGGTGGGGATCGTCGGCGATGCGAAGAAGGTGGCCGAGGGGATCCTTTCGCGGCTGTCGAAGACCGCGGGAGCCGTCGGGCGCGAGGAGCGCAAGGCGCTGATCGCGCAGAAGAAATCGGTCTGGGCGCAAGAGCTGTCGTCGATGGACCACGAACAGGACGATCCCGGCACCACCTGGAACGAACGCGCCCGCAAGGCCAAGCCCGACTGGATGAGCCCCCGCATGGCCTGGCGCGCGATCCAGGCCGCGCTGCCGAAAGAGGCGATCATCTCGTCGGACATCGGCAACAACTGCGCCATCGGCAACGCTTATCCCAGCTTCGAGGCGGGGCGGAAATACCTGGCTCCCGGCCTTTTCGGCCCCTGCGGCTATGGCCTCCCCTCGATCATCGGCGCCAAGATTGCCTGCCCGGATACGCCGGTCGTGGGGTTCGCCGGGGACGGGGCCTTCGGCATCGCCGTCACCGAACTGACCGCCATCGGTCGGCCCGAGTGGCCTGCGATCACCATGGTCGTATTCCGCAACTACCAGTGGGGGGCCGAGAAGCGGAATTCGACGCTTTGGTACGACGACAACTTCGTCGGCACCGAGCTTCACACCGACGTCAGCTACGCCGGTATCGCCAAGGCCTGCGGGCTGCAGGGCGTTCAGGCGCGGACGATGGACGAGCTGACGGCGGCGTTGCGGAAGGCCATCGACGACCAGATGGCGGGCAAGACCACGCTGATCGAGGCGCTGATCAACCAGGAACTGGGTGAGCCCTTCCGCCGCGACGCGATGAAGAAGCCGGTGGAGGTCGCGGGGATCTCCAAGGCGGACATGCGGCCCCAGGTGGTGGCGTGAGGCACGAATTTTCTGCGAAAATTCGGGGACTTGCCCGTGCCGTTTGACCTCGGCCCCATGGCGTTGGCCTGGCTGGCGCTGTCCTGTCTGGTGGCAGGGTTCGTGCGGGGCTATTCCGGCTTTGGCTTTTCCGCCTTGCTGATCGCCGCCTCCAGTCTGGTCACCAATCCGATGAACTTTGTTGCGGTTGTGGTAATTCTGGAAACGGTCATGTCCCTGCAGGCGGCCAAGGGGGCCGGGCCTGATGTGGATTGGAATCGGGTCGGCTGGCTGATGGGGGGGGCGGCCATCGGATTGCCGCTTGGCCTCTGGGTCCTGACCGGGGTCAGCGAGGATACGGCGCGCGCGGTGATCTCGGCCTATGTGTTGCTGATGTGCATCGTCCTGCTGGCGGGCTGGCGGCTTGCGGCCGAGGTGAAGGGTGCGCCGAACGGCCTTGCCGGGGTGATCTCGGGCCTTGCCAACGCCCCAGGCATGGGCGGCCTGCCGGTTGCGGCCTTCTTCGCGGCGCAGCCGATGCCCGCTGCGGTGTTCCGGGCGACGCTGATCGCTTATTTCCCACTGCTCGACCTGTATTCCGCGCCGCTTTACTGGCTGGCGGGACTGGTGACATGGGATACGCTCTGGGCCAGCCTCCTCGCGCTGCCGGTCACGCTGGTGGGCAACTGGCTGGGGGGGCGCCACTTCTTTGGCACCGACCCGCAGGATTTCCGCCGCTTCGCGATCCTTCTGCTGGCGGGGCTTGCCGTCTTGGGTTTGGGAAAGGCGCTGATCTGATGTGGCTGATCGTGAACGCCGGTTCGTCCTCGCTGAAGCTGAAGCTGTTCGACGGGGACCGCGAGGTCGCAAAGGCCTTTGTCGGAGAGATCGGCCCCGACGGCCACCGCGCGGCGATGGTGGAGGGGCTGGCGCAGGCTGGGGTGTCCTTTGACAGGCTGACAGCGGCGGCGCATCGGGTGGTGCATGGCGGGGCGGATCTGACGGCGACCTGCCGGGTGACGCCCGGCGTGATCCGGCAGATCGAGGCCTGCGTGCCTCTGGCGCCCTTGCACAACCCGGCGAATCTGGTGGGACTCCGGGCATTGGCAGAGCTTGCGCCCGAGCTGCCGCAATATGCGGCCTTCGACACGGCCTTTCATGCCACGAACCCCCCGGTGGCCACGACCTACGCCCTGCCGAAGGCCGAACGTGACCGGGGCCTGCGCCGCTATGGCTTTCACGGGATCAGCTATGCCGCATTGGTGCGCATCCTGAAGGCGCGAGGCGAGCTGCCCAAGCGCCTGCTGGCCTGCCATCTTGGCAACGGCTGTTCGTTGGCCGCGATCCTGGACGGGCGGTCGGTCGCGACGACAATGGGCTATTCGCCGCTGGACGGGCTGACGATGGGGACGCGGACCGGCGGCATCGACGGGAACGCGGTGCTGCGTCTGGCCGTGCTGCACGGGCTGGAGGGGGCCGCCCGGATCCTGAACCGGGAAAGCGGGTTGCTGGGCCTTGCCGGGGCCAGTGACATGCGCGCCCTGCACGCGGCGGGCACGGCCGAGGCGCGGTTCGCCCTGCAGCATTTCGCCTATTGGGCGGTGCGCCATGCCGGGTCGATGGTGGCCGCGATGGGGGGCCTCGATACCGTGGTCTTCACTGGTGGGATCGGCGAAAACGACGCCTGGATGCGGGCGGAAATCCTCTCCGGCCTTGGGTTTATGGGCGTTTCTCTTGACCCCGATGCCAATGCACGCAACGACGCCCATGTGCATCAAGCGACATCCCGTGTCGCTATCCTTCTTGTGCCGGCGGATGAGGAGCGCCAGATTGCGCTGGAAGCACAGGCCGTGAGGGCAGGGGAGAGGGTGTGAACCAGCCACGGGTGGAGACCCAGCGACAGGTCGGAGACGAGATCCGCCAGACCACCTGCTATATGTGTGCCTGCCGCTGCGGGATCAATGTCTACCTGAAGTCCGGCCGTGTCGCCTATATCGAGGGCAACCGGGACCATCCGATCAACAAGGGCGTGCTGTGTGCCAAGGGGGCCAGCGGGATCATGCAGGTCACCGCCCCGTCCCGTCTGCGCGCGCCCCTGAGACGAGTAGGACCCCGAGGATCGGGGGCCTTCGAGGAGATTTCCTGGGAAGAGGCCCTGTCGACCGCCGTTTCCTGGATGAAACCCCTGCGGGAAACCGCACCCCAGAAGCTGGCTTTCTTCACCGGCCGCGACCAGTCGCAAAGCCTGACGGGGTGGTGGGCGCAGAACTTCGGGACGCCGAACTATGCGGCGCATGGCGGCTTCTGTTCGGTCAACATGGCGGCGGCGGGGATCTACACCATCGGCGGCGCCTTCTGGGAATTCGGCCAGCCGGATTGGGAGCGGACGAAGCTGTTCGTCATGTTCGGCGTGGCCGAGGATCATGACAGCAACCCGATCAAGATCGGCATCGGCAAGCTGAAGGCCCGCGGGGCGCGGGTGATCTCGGTCAACCCGGTGCGGACGGGCTATTCGGCAGTGGCGGACGACTGGATCGGGATCACGCCTGGAACGGACGGGCTGCTGATCCTGTCGCTGATCCATTGCCTGCTGGAAGCCGGGAAGATCGACCTCGACTATCTTGCGCAGTGGACCAACGCACCCCTGCTGGTGACCGAGGCTGAGGGCCCGGAAAAGGGCCTTTTCGTGAGGAACGCCGAAAGCCAGCCCTTCGTGATCGACCGCCGGACCGGCCAGCCCGCGCCCTGGGACGGCAAGGACGTGCAGCCCGATCTCGGCGCCGAATGGCAGGGCAACCGCACCGTCTTTCGCCACATGGTCGAGGAATATCTGAAGCCCGATTACGCGCCCGAGGCGGTGGCCGCGCGCTGCGGCGTCCCGGCAGCCCGCATCCGGCAGCTTGCCGGCGAACTCGCCGACGTGGCCTTCAATCAGGCGATCACGCTCGACCGTCCCTGGACCGACTTCCGCGGCAACGAACATGCCGCCATGCCCGGCCGCCCGGTCAGCTTCCACGCCATGAGGGGAATCTCGGCCCATTCCAACGGCTTCCAGACCGCCCGCGCGCTGCACCTTCTCCAGATCCTCCTCGGCGCGGTCGAAACCCCGGGCGGCTACCGGCTGAAGCCGCCATACCCGAAGCCCGTCGAGGCCCACCCGACGCCGCATTTCGTCACCACGCCCGGAAAGCCCCTGACCGGCCCCCACCTGGGCTATGTCCGCTCGCCCGATGACCTGTGCCTTCTGCCCGACGGCCAACCCGCCCGGATCGACAAGGGGTTCAGCTGGGAAAACCCGTTCTCGGCGCATGGGTTGATGCACATGGTCATCCCCAACGCCCATGCCGGGGACCCTTACCGGATCGACACGCTGTTCCTCTACATGGCGAACATGTCCTGGAACTCCTCCATGAACGCCGCCCGCGTGATGGAGATGCTGACCGAGCAGAAGGATGGCGAATACCTCATCCCCCGGATCATCTACTCCGACGCCTATGCCTCGGAAATGGTGGCCTATGCCGACCTGATCCTGCCGGACACGACCTACCTCGAACGCCACGACTGTATCAGCTTGCTGGACCGCCCGATCTCCGAAGCCGACGCAGCGGGCGACGCGATCCGCTGGCCGGTGATCGAACCCGACCGCGAGGTCCGCTGCTTCCAGTCGGTGCTTTTGGAACTTGGGGCACGCCTTGGCCTGCCGGGCATGGTGAACGAGGACGGGACGGCGAAGTTCAAGGACTATGCCGACTACATCGCCAACCACCAACGCCGCCCCGGTGTCGGCCCGCTGATGGGCTTCCGGGGCAATGGTGAGGCGGAAGGGCGGGGCGCGCCGAACCCCGACCAGCTGAACCGCTACATCCAGAACGGCGCCTTCTACCAGGCGCATGTGCCCGAAGAGGCCGCCTTCTACAAACCCTGGAACGCGGGTTACCAGGACTGGGCGGTGCGTCTTGGCCTTTACGAGACCCCGCAGCCCTACCTCTTCAACATCTGGTCGGAACCCATGCGCCGCTTCCAGCTGGCCGCCGAGGGCTACGGCCCCCGCCAGCCGCCCGATCCCCTCCGCGCGCGCCTGAAGCAGGCGATGCACCCGCTGCCGATCTGGTACGCGCCTTACGGCGACGAGGATGCGGCCTTCGGCTACCCGGTCCATGCCCTGACCCAGCGACCGATGGACATGTACCACTCCTGGGGCAGCCAGAACGCCTGGCTGCGGCAGATCAAGGGCTACAACTACCTGTATCTGCCCACGAAAATCTGGGAGGCGCAGGGGTTTCAGGATGGCGACTGGGCAAGGGTGTCAAGCCGCGTCGGGACCATCGTGGTCCCCGTGGCCCACATGGCCGCGCTGAACGAGGACACCGTCTGGACCTGGAACGCCATCGGCAAGCGGAAAGGGGCCTGGGCGCTGGATGCGGATGCGCCAGAGGCGACGACGGGGTTCCTGCTGAACCACCTGATCTCGGAACTCTTGCCTGACCGTGACGGGGTCAGGCTGTCGAATTCCGACCCCGTCACCGGCCAGGCCGCCTGGTTCGACCAGCGGGTCCGGGTGGAGCGGGTTGCGGCCGAGGACCATCCGCGCGGAACGGTGGAGCCGATGTTCGAGCGTCTCCCAGACCCACCGCGCGCGGGTGGGGGCCGTGGCCACAATTCTTCTGCGAAGAATTGGAGTGCGAATTTTCGCAGAAAATTCGTCGCTCCGGTGGAGGGGAAGCGATGACGGCCCTCCCGCAGAGCACGGAAAAGAAACTCGGCCTGGTGATCGACCTTGACACCTGCGTCGGCTGTCAGGCCTGCGTCACCGCCTGCAAGGGCTGGAATGACGCCGGCATCGGCCTGTCTGACCAGGACCCCTACGGCGCCGCGCCCTCGGGCACTTTCCTGAACCGGGTCCATTCCTACCAGGTCGCCATCCCCGACGCCTCGGCGCAGGTCGTGACCTTCCCGCGCTCCTGCCTCCATTGCGACAACGCGCCTTGCGTCACCGTCTGCCCGACGGGCGCCAGCTACAAGCGGGCCGAGGACGGGATCGTGCTGGTGAACGAGGACGCCTGCATCGGCTGCGGCCTTTGCGCATGGGCTTGCCCCTACGGCGCGCGCGAGCTGGACGCGGCGCAGGGCGTGATGAAGAAATGCACGCTTTGTGTCGACCGGATCTACAACGAGACCCTGCCCGAGGAAGACCGCGAGCCCGCCTGTGTCCGCACCTGCCCGACCAACGCCCGCCACTTCGGCGACCTCGCGGACCCGGCGAGCCACGTCTCGCAACTGGTGACCCGACGCGGCGGCTATGAGCTGATGCCCGACATGGGGACGAAGCCCACCAACAAGTACCTGCCGCCCCGCAAGAAAGGGCCGGCGGAGGCCAGCCCGCTGGCGCCCCTGCTGGACGTCAAGGCCACTGGCATCGCGGGTTGGCTTGACCGGATGCTGGGGAAGATCTGAATGCATCCCGCACCGTCGGTCATCCTGTTTTCGACCCTCTCGGGCCTCGGCTTCGGCTTTCTGGCCTTTCTGGGCTGGGGAGCGTTGATGCCCTCAGGCTGGCAGGCGTTCTTTATCTGGGCGCTGGGCTATGGGCTTGCCGTGGCGGGTCTGCTCGCGGCGACCTTTCATCTGGGCAACCCGAAGAACGGGCTGAAGGCCTTCACCCAATGGCGCACCAGCTGGCTTAGCCGCGAGGCCTGGGTCTCGGTCGCCACGCTTGTCCTTCTGGCGCCGGTGGCGCTGGCCGACATCTTCGGTCTCAGCCTGCCGCGATGGGTGGGACAGCTGGGCGGCGTGCTGGCGCTGGGCACGGTCTTCACCACGGCGATGATCTACACCCAGATCAAGGCGGTCCCGCGCTGGCACCACTGGCTGACGCCGGTGATGTTCCTGACCTTCGCGCTTGCGGGAGGTGCGATGCTGTCGGCCCGCGCCTGGGCGCCGCTGCTGCTGCTTGCCGTGGGGGCGGTCCTGCTGGCGGTCTGGCGGGTCGGCGACGACGCCTTCGCGCGCGCCGGTCAGACGCTGGGCACGGCCACGGGCCTTGACCGGCTGGGCGTGCCCTCGGTCCTCGACCCGGCGCATACGGCGGGGAACTACCTCAAGCGCGAGATGATCTTCGTGGTGGGCCGCAAGCACGCCGCAAAGCTGCGCAAGCTGGCGCTGGCGCTTGCCTCGGTCGGCCCCGCACTTGTCCTGCTTTTGCCGCTTGGCCCCTTGGGCATCGCGCTGGCCACGTTACTGCACCTTGCGGGGGCGCTTGCCGCCCGCTGGCTGTTCTTTGCCGAGGCCGAGCATGTCGTGGGCCTTTACTACGGCGCACGAGGGTGATCCCTTCGCGTGATGAGCCCGTTCAAGCGCTATGACATCCGCGGCCGCCTGGGGATCGACTTTGACGAGACGGTCGCCCACCGTATAGCCCAGGCCTTTGCCCGGGTCACCGGGGCAGGGGCGGTGGTGCTGGCGCGCGACAGCCGGGCCAGCTCGGGCGCCGTGGCAGAAGCCGTGGCCAAGGGCCTGATGGCGCAGGGCCTGCGCGTGCTGGACCTGGGCCTCGCGGGGACCGAAGAGATGTATTTTGCCACCGCCCATCTGGGGGCAGGCGGCGGGATCATGGTGACGGCCTCCCACAATCCCAAGGATTACAACGGGATGAAGCTGGTCGGCCCGGATGCGGTGCCCCTGTCGGACGCCGCTTTCGCCGAGGTGCGACGGCTGTCCGCGTCCGACCTTGATCACCGTCCCGGCGGGTCGACCGAGGATGCCAGCGCCGCGCGCAGGGCCTATGTGCAGCGCATCGCCCGGATTGTCGGCCCCGTCGGCCCGCTGCGGGTGCTGGTCAACTCGGGCAATGGCGCGGCGGGGCCGACGCTGGATGCCCTGGCCGACGGGCTGTGGGACCTTGGCGCGCGGCTTGATCTGGTGCGGATGCACCACGATCCCGACGGTGCCTTCCCCAACGGTATCCCGAACCCGTTGCTGCCCGAGAACCGGCCGCAGACCGAGGCCGCGGTGCGTGCGGCAAAGGTGGACATGGGCGTGGCCTTCGACGGCGATTTCGACCGCTGTTTCCTGTTCGACCAGGCCGGCGGCTTTCTGGACGGTGAGCATGTGGTGGCGCTGCTGGCCCGCGCGCATCTCGCCAGGCATCCCGGAGCGACGATCGTCCATGACCCGCGCGTCCTCTGGGCTGTGCAGGATGTGGTTGCGCGGGCCGGGGGGCGGTCGGTTCTGGCGCCGACGGGGCATGTGTTCCTGAAGGCCGCGATGCGGGCCGAGGCTGCGGTCTACGGCGGCGAGATGTCGGCGCATCACTATTTCCGCGATTTCCTGTGCTGCGATTCCGGGATGATCCCCTGGCTCATGGTCGCGGGCCTGATGGCCCGCACCGGGCAGGGCCTGGCCGAGACTGCCGACGTGCTGCGCCGCGATCATCCCTCATCCGGCGAGATCAACTTCACCGTCCCGGATACGGCGGCGATGCTGCAACGGGTCCGCGCCGCCCTGGCGTCCCAGGCCCGGTCCGAGGACTGGACGGACGGCCTGTCGCTGGATTTCCGCGACTGGCGGCTGAACCTGCGCGCCTCGAACACCGAGCCGCTTCTACGGCTGAACGTCGAGGCGCGGGGCGATCCGGCGCTGGTGGCCGCAGGCGTGGCGCGCGTGCGGGGCCTGATTGAGGCCTGATGGTTGGCGCTTGACGTAAAGGGCACCTGCGGAAGAGGCTGGGCCAAACCAACCAGGGAGAAGACCCGATGTGTGACGCCTGTCTGATCGAAAACATCAAGGCCTCGATGCTCTCGCGCCGGGCGCTGTTCACCGGCGCGGCGGCGACGACCGCCGCCGTGGTGGCCAGCGGCCTGACCACGGCCAGGCCGGCCCTCGCGCAGGCTTCGGGCAAGGTGGTGGACCTGACCCATGCCTATGACGGGGCCTTCCCGACCTTCGACGGCAATCCCGGCATCATTTACGAGCCCGCGGTGAAGTTCGCCGATTCCGGCTATCAGCTGTGGAAGCTGACGATCTATGAACATACCGGGACCCACATCGACGCGCCGCTGCACTTCACCGAGGACGGCACCTCGGTCGCCGACCTTCCGCCCGAGCGGCTGGTCTGCCCGCTGTGTGTGATCGACCTGACCGCCAAGGCGGCCGAGGATGCGAATGCCATGGTCGAGCCGGCGGATATCGAGGCCTGGGTCAGCGCGAATGGCGCGATCCCGGCGGGGGCCTGCGTGGCGATGAACTCGGGCTGGGCGGCCAAGCTGGGTGATCCGACCTTCCGCAACACGCCGGACGGGACATTCGCCTTCCCGGGCTTTTCCAAGGCGGCGACGGACATGCTGGCGGGGATGGACGTGGCCTGCATCGGGGTGGACACGCTGTCGCTCGACCCCGGCAATTCGGCCGATTTCGCGGTGCATTTCAGTTGGCTGCCCGGCGGGCGCTTCGGGATCGAGAACCTGGCGAACCTCGACCAGCTGCCCGCGACCGGGGCCACCGTCTTCATCGGCGCGCCGAAGCACAAGCAGGGCACCGGGGGCCCCGCGCGCGTGATGGCGGTGCTGTGATGGCAGTCGTTCCGCTGCTGCGGGACGAGGAGGCGGGGGCCGAGGCCCTCGCCGTCTTCGCGGATATCCGGGCCAAGCGGCAGACGGATTATGTGAACAACTTCTGGCGCGCGCTGGCGCATGATCCGGCGCTGCTGCGGGCGACCTGGGACAGGATACAGGCCGTCTTGGCCCCCGGCGCGCTGGACCCGCTGGTGAAGGAGCTGATCTATGTCGCAGTGTCGGCCGCGAACGGCTGCGACTATTGCGTCCATTCCCACACGGCGGCGGCACGGGCCAAGGGGATGACCCCGGCGATGCATGGCGAGCTTCTGGCGGTGATCGCTCTGGCCAGCCAGACGAACGCGCTGGCGACGGCGCTGTCAGTGCCGGTGGACGAACGGTTCCGCGCCTGAAGCCCCCCGTCAGACGGGGAGCCGGCCGGAAAGCCGGGGCTGGTCCAGGGCTTCGGCCTTGGGGCGGGCGCGGTTGATCGGCCAGCCGGGCCGGAACACCGGCACGACCGGGAACTGATGCTCGATCGACGCGAGCGCGCTTTCGCGGCGCTTCAGGCGGGCAATTTCGGCCCGGATCTGGGCCAGTTCTTCGGCAAGCGTGAGGCGGGGAGCGGTCATCCAGATCCTCCTGTTCTTCTTGCTTCCAGATTCGCCGGAAAACCTGAAAGAATCGCTAAGGGCCCTCGGCAAGGTGAGCGGATCGCCCATCCTACGGGGTGCCACGCGTGGCGAGGGTCGTCATTCCAAGGATTTCAAGGGGTTGCGGGCGCGCTTTCAGGATCGGTCGACCATGTTGCCGACCGGGCGGCAGGCAATCCCGGATCGCGTTCCGCCGGGGCGTAGGGTGGGCGATCCCCCACCCTTGCCGCAAAAGCATACCCCCGGAGCCTTGCGGCCCCGGGGGTCAGATCATGTCCTGTCGGATCAGTTCGACGGCGCAGCCTCGGTCGCGCCTTCGGCGGGAGCGGCGTCGGTCGCGGCGGCATCGGCGGCCGGAGCGGGCGAGAGTGAGGCGATGAACGCCCAGACATTCGCCGCATCCTCGGGCTTGCGCAGCTTGTAGGCCATCTTCGACTTGGCGCCATCATCGCCGAGCTTGGCCTTCAGATACTTGGCCGGGTCCTGGGAAAATTCGACGAAATTCGCCTCGTCCCAGACCTGACCGGCGGCCCCGACGGCCACGATCGATTCGCCATACTTGAAGTCCGGCAGGCTACCCACGACGCGACCAGGCAGGCCATACAGATTCGGGCCCGTCTTGGCATTGCGTCCGGCAAGCACTTCACCTGCGTCGTTCTGGACGACGTGGCAAGTCTGGCACTGGTTGAAGACCTTGGCGCCGGCCTCGATGTCCTGGGCAAGGGCTGGCGCGGCAAGGCTGGCAAAGACAATGGCAGTCAGAGTGAAACGCATGGGGTCCTCCCGGCTTCGGTTCTGGGTGTATTCTGTGGCGCAGGCATGGAATGGCAAGGGTTTGCCGCACAAATTCACGCGACCGCGTGGGAAATCGCGCATCGGCTCCACAAGGCGGTCAGCGCGGCGATCAGGTGGTCGATGTCGGCGGGCGAGTGGTGCGGGCCGGGGGTGATCCGCAACCGCTCGGTCCCCTTCGGGACGGTCGGATAGTTGATCGGCTGCACATAGATCCCCCAATCGGCCATCAGGATGTCCGAGAGCATCCGGCACTTCACCGGATCGCCGATCATCACCGGGATGATGTGGCTGTCGTTCGCCATGTGCGGGATGCCGGCCAGGGTCAGGCGGCGGCGGACCTCGGCCACGTTGGCCTGCTGGCGGGCGCGTTCGCTGCCCGACTGCTTGAGATGCCGGATCGAGGTCGTCGCGGCCGCCGCCACCGCCGGGGGCAGGGCGGTGGTGAAGATGAAGCCCGAGGCAAAGCTGCGGACGAAATCGACCAGCGCCGTGCTGCCGGTGATATAGCCGCCCACGCAGCCATAGGCCTTGCCGAGCGTGCCTTCGATCACGTCGATCCGGTGGGCGAGGCCCTCGCGTTCCGTCACCCCGCCGCCGTGGTCGCCATACATGCCCACGGCGTGGACCTCGTCGATGTAGGACAGCGCGCCGTGCGCCTCGCAGACCTCGACGATCTCGCGGATCGGGGCGATGTCGCCGTCCATCGAATAGACGCTTTCGAAAGCCACGATCTTCGGACGGTCGCCCACTGCCTTCAGTTTGCGGTCCAGGTCGCGCCAGTCGTTGTGCTTCCAGATCACCTTGTCAGCGCGGGAATGGCGCACGCCCTCGATCATGCTGGCGTGGTTCTTCTCGTCCGACAGGATCACCGCGTTCGGGATTTTCGCGCCCAGCGTGGACAGCGCGGCCCAGTTCGACACATAGCCCGAGGTGAACAGCAGCGCGGCCTCTTTCCCGTGCAGCTCGGCCAGTTCCGCCTCAAGCCGCCGATGCTGGATCGAATTGCCGCCGATATTGCGCGTGCCGCCCGCGCCGGTGCCGCAGGACTGCACGGTGTCCACCATGCTGGCCACCACGTCGGGGTGCTGGCCCATGCCGAGATAGTCGTTCGAGCACCAGACGGTGACTTCTTCCACCGTGTTGCCATGCCGGTTCGCGCGGGGAAAGGCGCCGCAGCGGCGCTCCAGATCGGCGAAGCTGCGGTAGTTGCCTTCGTGCTTCAGGGCGTCGAGCTGGGCTTGGAAGTGCTTGGCGAAGTCCATTGGCGTCACTTTCTTGGCGTCAGGGAAGGGTCGGTGGCGGTGGGGCTGGCGGGCAGCATCCAGCGCCAGAGTTTCTGGTCGGGCAGGGGCAGGACCATGAACCAGTGTTCCAGCAGGGCCAGAGCGGTCAGCACGGTCAGCAAGACATGGCCGACCAGCGCGGCTTCGGTCGGGGCGCTGACGGCGCGCTCCAGCCAGCAGGCGGCGGCGAAGGTCAGCGCGGTGATCGAGACGGGAAAGACCCCGTTCATCCGGGCGTGGCGGAAGTGGCTTGCCAGATGCGCAAGCGGGCGGGGCAGGAATTCGGTATGGATGCGGGGCACGCCGAAGAAGAGGTTCAGCTTGGCCGAAAGGCGGGCGAAGAAGAGGACCGCGAAGGTCCACAGCCCGAAGGCATTGGCCACCCCCTGCGAGGCATAGGCCAGCGCCGCCAGCGCGGCGATCAGGGCGGCCTCGTGCCAGAGGATCGTCGTCGCGGCGCGCCAGAAACGGTCCCAGCCTTGCGCGAAGGGCGGGCAGGGCTGGCGGTTCGGGCCGGTGATGACGCCGGACAGGAAGGCCAGCTCGATCCAGCCCCACAGCGCCAGCGCCGAAAGGAAGGCCAGGTAGATGCCAGGGGGCGAGGCGTCGCCCAGCGACTGGCCCAGCCCCGCGATGCCGCCGATCAAGAGCGGCAGGCCCAGCAGGACCGAGAGGTGATGCGCGCCAAGGCCCGCGCGGTCGGCGTGGCGGACGCGCCACAGGATCGCGCCGGTGGAGAACCACCACAGGAACAGCGTGACCAGTGCAGCGGTCCAGGGATTGGTCATGTGCGGCCCCCCCGTGAGAGGGGACCGCACCGGCCTGCGAAACGCGCCCATTCCGCGAGGCCGCCCGCTGCCGGAACAGCGGTATGAGGGGTGACGGTCAATACGACGGCTCCAGCCGGACCTGGGCCGGCAGGGCGTGGCGTTTGGCCGGTATCGTGTAGAGGCTGGCAAAGGCGAGCGCCGCCTTGGCCCCCGCCATCCAGCCCTTCAGCTTGCCCGCGATGCCCCCCTGGCGGCGGGCCGCATCCATCGCGACGAAGGCCCGCTCCATCGCCCGAAGCTGCGGCTTCCAGCGCGGGTGGTCGATGTCCAGCTCGATCGGGAAGATCTGGCGGCTGATGGTCGAGGTCTTGCGGAACACCTCCTGGTCATAGTCTTCGATATCCACCCCCAGCGCCTTGTGGAACGCGGGCCGGGCATGGTCGCGGACCCACATGGTCGAGTAGACGGCGGTCAGGAAGAACTTGATCCACAGCTTGTTGACGAAGCTTTGGGTAAGGCGCGGGTCGGTCTTCATCAGCAGGGCGAAGGCCTCGCCGTGGCTGAACTCGTCGTTGCACCATTCGCGGAACCATTTGAAGATCGGGTGGAACCGCTGTTCGTGGTGCGCTTCCAGGTGGCGGAAGATGGTGATGTAGCGGGCGTAGCCGATCTTTTCCGACAGGTAGGTGGCGTAGTAGATGAATTTCGGGCGGAAATAGGTGTACTTCTTCGCCTTGGTCAGGAAGCCCAGATTGACCGCCACCCCTGCCTCACGCAGCGCGTCGTTGATAAAGCCCGCGTGCCGCGCCTCGTCCCGGGACATGTAGCTGAACAGCTCGCAGATGTCGGGGTTCGCGCCGCGCCGCTTCATTTCCTTGTACAGCACGCAGCCCGAGAATTCGGCCGTGCAGGAGCTGACGAGAAAGTCGATGAACTCGGCCCGCAGGCCCGGCTCCATCCCGTCCCAGTCGATCTGGTCCCAGTCGGCGTTCTTCTTGAAATGGCCCTTGTTCGGGTCGGACTTCATCTGCGCCAGCAGCCGGTCCCATTCGGCGCGGACCGGGGTCACGTCGATGCGGTCCATCTCGTCGAAATCGGTGGTGTAGAAGCGCGGGTTGAGGAGCGTCGTCTCCGTCGCCATCGCGGTGGTGTCGAACTGGCCCGCGACTTCGGCGTGCAGCTCTTCATGCGTGGTGGCATGTGCGTTCATAGCCGGATCTCCTCGGAGAAGGAGAATTCGCACAGCTCCATGAAGCCGAAATCGCCGGTCATCCGGGTCCAGAGCCGTTCCACGGCCGTGGCGCGGGTGATGGTGGCGGTGCGGTCCTCGACGATGACCTCGCCATAGGCGGCCAGGACGGGCGCGCCGTGGACCAGGACCTCGTCGCTGGGGTGGACGACGGCGCCGTTGTTGAAGCGGACGTGGGCGTGAAGGGCATCAAAGCGGTGGCTGACCTCGACGGTGCAGGGCACGCTTTCCTTGGTTCGGGTGAACAGTCCCATGGTTGTGGTTCCCTATTCTGATTGATCGAGAAGCCGTTCGAACGCGGCCTTGTTGTCACCCCCGAAGGCGTAGAGCTCGACGCTCCAGCCGGTCTCGGGGTCTTCGGCGGCCAGGCGGCCGTTTTCGTATTCGACGATCCGCACGGGTTTCAGCGGGTCGACGCGGTGTTTCTTCCGTTCCGTGGCCATGCCGTTCTGCACCACGGTGACAAAACCGCCATGGGGCAGGTCCAGCAGGACCGTGCCATCCGGCTTGCGCACGGTGACGGCCTGGGCGTCGTGGCCTTCGAGGATGATCCAGGCCTCGCGCTTGACGGTGCCCGGCTGGGGCTGGCCGACGGGCTGGCGGTCGGTCAGGACGGTGAAGCTGCTGATCGCCAGTGTCGCCATCGCCAGGCCGAACATCGCCCAGAGAAGGGTGCGCGGCACCATCTCTTTCTCGCGCGACTTGAAGGTGGGAGAGGGTGTCTGTGTCATCGCGGCCCCCTATTCCGCCGCGACCGGATGCCGGTCCGGCGTCACGCTGAGCGCGGGTTGTGTGAGCTGCGCCTCGGCGGCCTCGGCCAGCATCCGGGCGATGCGTGCGGCGTCGGGGATGGCGCGGAGCGCGGGCTGGGTCTTGGCCCAATGACCCGGCCGCAGATGCGGCCAGAGTGCGACGACCGAGATCCGCGTCTCGCCCGTGGTGTCCAGCGCGATGGTCCCGGTCCCGTCGCGGCGCAGGTCCAGTGCCGCGCCACCAACTTGCGCGAAGGGGATGTTGAAGGTCACCGGCAGCGCCGCGCCGACGCGCAGTACGACACGGGCGGTGGTCAGCGTATAGGTTGTGGCGCGAGCTTGCGCCCAGGCCAGACCCTGGATCACTGCAAGGCCCAGCAGGCCCAGCACCAGATAGGGCAGGCCCATTGCCAGCGCGAGCGACAGCCCGCTGTCGGCAAAGGCCGCTCCGGCACGCCAGATCACGATCACCGCGAAATAGGCCGCGAACCAGCGGATCTTGTAGGCATCGCGGGCCAGGGCGCGCGCATCGGGGCGCCCCTGCCACAGGATCACCTCACCCTGCGGGGGCCGTTCCGGCAGCCTTGGCAGCGCGTCGAAGGCGAAATCGTCATGGTCCGACATGGCAGACCCTCCGTTGCTGTGGGGAAAGGCCCCGGCCCGGGCGCGGGCCGCGACCTGACGGTTCAGAACCCGCGCTTGCGCTTGGGGGCGTCGTACATCCAGCCGCCCGCGACATAGGCCGAGATCTTGTCTTCCTCGAGCTTGGTCACCTCGGTCAGCGACTTGGTGGCAGGGATGCCGTCGAAGCTGTCCGAGGCCAGGAAGTTCACCCGCACGCGGTCCTCCCAGATCCGGGCAAGGGTCAGCGGCACCAGCCGCTTGGCGCCCGAGTTCAGGTCGATCTCCAGGTAGCGCACCAGTTGTTCCGGCGCGTCGACCCAGAGGTCCGAGACCCGGCCCACGACCTCGAGGTCGCCCGCCTGCACCGGCAGCCCGCGCGGATCGCGCCCGGCGCTGACCCGGAAGCCTTCAAGCTGCGACATCGGCACGATCTTGTTGTGGCCGTGGCCGTCCAGTTCCGGCTCGTCCCGGCGCGGGACCCAGGAGGCGGGGCCGACGCCATCGGCCATCGGGTTGCCGGTGGGGGCATGCGGGAAGCCCTCGCCCACGGCGGTGCGCGCCAGCGCCAGGTCGGTGCGGCGATGCGCGGCCTCGTTCGCGGCCGAGGGCAGGACCACCTCGCCCTTGCCATGCGGCAGGCGGACGGTCTTGGGCTTGGGCACCGGGAACGGCCCCTGGTTCGGGGCGGGGCTGCCGTCCTCAAGCTCCAGCGGATAGCCTTCGCGCATGTTCTCGGTCTGCAGGTAATAGATCAGCAGGGCAAAGAAGCCCCAGAACAGCCAGATCGACAGGCTGGCAAGGTCGAAGTTGCCGAAGAAGGTGACACCTACCATTGGGTAATCCTCCGTGGGTCAGGTGGGAAATTCGGCGATGCCGAAGCGGTCGCCGGAGTTCGGGGTTGCGGTAAGGGGCCGCACGCGGACCAGGGGGCCGAGCGCGATGAGGGTCAGGAAGAGAAGGCCGATCTCGGCGTGGTAGACGAAGCTGTAGCCAAGGGTCGGGTCGGTCAGGGCGGGGCCAAGCGCGCCCCGTTCGGCCAGGTGGCCCACGACGTCGCGCAGGGCGCCGCCAAGAAAGATCGACAGGCCCGCCGCCGTGGCCTGCGCGGCACCCCAGGCCCCCAGCGCAAGGCCCGCGCCAGTGCCCGTGGTCTGCAAGGCCATCGCGGCGGTCAGGGTCGAGACGGCAAAGAGCCCCGCGCCGATCCCGATCAGCGCGGCGCCCAGGAAGAACAGCACCGCGCTGTCCAGCGGGCCCGCGAAGATCACGCAAGGAAAGGCCACCAGACCCACCAGGATCCCCCGCGCCGCCGTGCGATAGGGGTCGCGGCCCTGTCCCAGCCAGCGCGCGGCCGTCAGGAAACCCAGCAGCGCGCCCATCGCATAGATCGCGGTCAGAAGCGTGGTCTTGCTGACCGACAGGCCCAGGACCTCGCCGCCATAGGGCTCCAGCAGCACGTCCTGCATGTTGAAGGCCAGCGTTCCCAGCACCACCACCGCCAGCAGCCGCCCGGCGCTGCCACCGGCCATCAGGTCGGCCCAGGCATCGCGGAAGCGGGGGCGGGGCGTCTCGCGTTCGGCACGCGACATGGGGCGCACGATCTCCTGCTTCCAGAGCGCGATCAGGTTCAGGGCCAGAGTGGCGACCCCGCAGCCCTGGACCACGCGGACAAGGGTGATCGGGTCGTAGTCGCGCAGCAGGAATCCCACGATGACCGCGGATGCGCCCATCCCCAGCAGGAACATGACGTAAAGCAGCGCCACGACCTTCGGCCGCGTCTCGTCGGTCGCCCGGTCACTGGCCAGCGCAAGCCCCGCCGTCTGGGTCATGTGCAGCCCGATCCCGGTCATCAGGAAGGCGAGCGCGGCAAAGACCTCGCCCGCCCATTCCGGCCCGTGGATCTGGTCGCCCGACAGCACGATCAGCGCGAAGGGCATGATCGCCAGCCCCCCCATCTGCCAGAGCGAGCCGAACCACAGGTACGGCACCCGCTTCCAGCCGATCGCGCTGCGGTGGGTGTCGGAGCGGTGGCCCAGCAGCGCGCGGAACGGTGCGACCAGCACCGGAATGGCAATCATCGCGGCCACGATCATCGCCGGGACCGAGAGCTCCACGATCATCACCCGGTTCAACGTGCCCAGCAGCAGCACCGTCGCCATCCCGACCGAGACCTGGAACAGCGACAGCCGCAAGAGCTGCGCCACGGGCAGGTTTGCCGAACTGGCCTCGGCGAGGGGCATCCAGGCGGGCGAAAGCGCCTTGATGTGTTTCTTGCCCAGGATCATGGCCGGTACTCCAGACAGTCCGAGATGTAGAAGCCACGGGCCACGCGCCCGACCTTCGCCAGTCCCGGCCCGGTGGCCCGGCCCAGGTCGCGCAAGCCATGCGGGATCATCACCGGCGAGCGGTCCGAGCGCGGGAACAGCTTGCCCGCATGCCACATCGCCATCAGAAGCGGCGTCCGCGGGGCGACGGTGAACACCACCTGACCCGCGCGCTGGCCAAGGGCGCGCAGGGTGCGGCCGATGTCCTCGGCGGCATAGTAGATCAGGCTGTCCATCGCGATGACCGCATCGAAAGAGCCAAGCGCCGGGTCGGTCATGTCGCCCGCGTGGAAGGCGACCTGCCCCCGCAGCGCCACCGGCAGCCGGTCCTGCGCGATCTGCACCAGCTTGGGCGAGATGTCGGCGGCCACCACCACCGCCCCGGCCCGCGCCAGTTCCTCGGTCGTCGCGCCGGTGCCGCAGCCTGCATCCAGCACCCGCAAGCCCGTCAGATCGGCGGGCAATTGCGCCAGCATCAGCGCGCGCATCCGCTCGCGCCCCTCGCGCACCGTCTGGCGGATGCGGCTGACCGGCGCGTCCGAGGTCAGCCACTCCCACGCCTTGGTGGCGGTGCGGTCGAAATAGGTCTCGACGCGGGCGCGGGTCTGGGCGTAATCGGGCATCAGTCAAATCCCAGAAGTTCGAAGATCTCGCGGTCGGGCAGCGGTTCGGGGAAGGTCTCGGGCAGGTTGACCGACTGCCACAGCGTTTCCGCCAGCCGCAGATATTCGGCGCGGGCGATCAGGATGTCGTCCTCTTCCGGCATCTCGAAGAGGGTCTTCTTCTTCAAGCGGCTGCGCCGGATCGCGTCGATGTCGGGCATGTGGGCCAGCCGGTTGAAGCCGACCTTGGCGCAGTAGCGGTCAACCTCGTCCGTCTCGCGCGAGCGGTTGGCGACGCAACCCGCCAGCCGCACCTTGTAGTTCGAGGATTTGGCCTGCACCGCCGCGATGATCCGGTTCATCGCATAGATGCTGTCGAAATCGTTGGCCGTGACGATCACCGCCCGGTCGGCGTGCTGCAAGGGCGCGGCAAAGCCGCCGCAGACCACGTCGCCCAGCACGTCGAAGATCACCACATCGGTGTCGTCCAGCAGGTGGTGCTGCTTCAAGAGCTTCACCGTCTGCCCCACGACATAGCCGCCGCAGCCGGTGCCCGCCGGCGGCCCCCCGGCCTCGACGCATTTCACCCCGCCGAAGCCCTCGGTCACGAAATCCTCGGGCCGCAGCTCCTCGGCGTGGAAATCGACCTCCTTCAGGATGTCGATCACCGTGGACTGCAAGCGGCCCGTCAGGGTGAAGGTCGAGTCATGCTTCGGGTCGCAACCGATCTGCAGCACGCGCTTACCCAGCATGGCGAAGGCGGCCGACAGGTTCGACGAGGTGGTCGATTTCCCGATCCCGCCCTTGCCGTAGACCGAGAACACCTTGGCCCCCTCGATCTTCTGCGCGGGGTCCAGATGCACCTGCACCGAGCCGTCGCCGTCCAGCCCCCGCAGGGAAGCAATATCGTCTCTCGGGCTCATGGCGTGGCCCCTTTCATCTTTGCAAAAATATCCCGGGGGGTGCGGGGGGCTGGCCCCCCGCTCCGACGGGTCTGAAGGGCGATGCATCCGGTCATTCCGCTGCGATCCCTTCCATGCGATCTTCCAGGTCCAGCGCCGCCTGCTGCAGCGCGGCCAGGGTTTCGGCATCGGGCTGCCAGTATTGCCGGTCCGAGGCTTCCAGAAGCCGCGTCGCCATGCGGCTGGAGGCTTCGGGGTTCAGCCGCGCCAGCCGCTCGCGCATCGCTTCGTCCAGGACGAAGGTTTCCGACAGGCGCTGGTAGACCCAGGGCTCCACCTGGCCGGTGGTGGCCGACCAGCCCATCGTGTTCGTCACATGCGCCTCGATCTGGCGGACGCCCTCGGCCCCATGGCGCAGCAGTCCCTCGTAGAACTTGGGGTTCAGGCTGCGCGAGCGGGTTTCCAGCGCGATCTGGTCCTGCAGCGTGCGGACCTTGCCGCCGCCGCGGGTCTGGTCGCCGATATAGACCGGGGTCGCCTCGCCGCCGCGCGCACGGCGGACGGCGCGGGCGACCCGCCCAGGGTGTCGAAGTAATGGTCGACCGAGGTCACGCCCAGCTCGACCGATTCCAGGTTCTGATAGGCCAGATCCACATCGCGCAGCGCCTTCTGCAGCAACTCGGGCGCCTTCACCGGCTTGCCGTTCATGCCATAGGCAAAGCCCTTGCGCGCCTCGTAGGCATCGGCCAGTTCATCCTCGTCGCCAAAGGCCGACTGACCAACCAGGGTGTTTACGTTTGCGCCATAGGTGCCCTCGGCATTGGAAAAGACCCGCAGCGCGGCGGTCTCCAGCGGGACGTCCATCTCTTCGGCATAGGCCAGGGCATGGGCGCGCAGGAAGTTCTGCGCCAGCGGCTCATCCGCGCTGGCGGCCTTCCAGGCGGCCTCGGCCAGCATCCGGGTCTGCAAGGGCAGAAGGTCGCGGAAGATCCCCGACAGCGTCATCACCACGTCGATCCGGGGCCGGCACAGCTCGGCCAGCGGGATCAGGTCCGCGCCGGACAGGCGGCCGTAATGGTCGAACCGGGGCCGCGCGCCGATCAGGGCCAGCGCCTGGGCGATGGGTCCGCCGTCCGACTTGATGTTGTCCGACCCCCACAGCACCAGCGCGACCGAGCGCGGCAGGCGCGGATGCGCGTCCAGCAGGCGCTGCGCCTGGGCCGCGCCATCGGCCAGGGCAAAGGCCGTGGGCATTCGGAACGGATCGAAGGCGTGGATGTTGCGGCCCGTGGGCAGGATCGCCGGGCTGCGGATCAGATCGCCGCCGGGGACCGGGGCGATATAGCGGCCCGAGAGCGCGCGCATGAGGGCGCTCATCTCGTGATCGCCGGTCAGGTGGCGGGCGGCGGCCTCGCGCGCCTCCTCGGGCAGGAGGGACAGGAGCTCGGCCAGTGTCGCCGCGTCCGGGGTCTTGCCCAGGACATGCAGCCCGTCGGTGATCAGCGCGCCCTCGGTTTCCAGCAGCTTCAGCCACAGATCCTCGGGGTTGCCGGTCAGGTCCACTGCCTGGGCCTGGCTTTCGGCCAGCGCCAGAAGGTCGGTCCGCTCCGGCGCCTCGGGCGGCAGGGCGCGCAGGCGGGTGAGCGTGTCCTTGAGGTCGGTCAGACCCTTGTAAAGTCCCGCCCGCGCCAGCGGCGGCGTCAGGTGCGTGACCGTGACCGCATTCGATCGCCGCTTGGCCAGCGTCGCCTCGCTGGGGTTGTTGGCCGCATAAAGATAGACGTTCGGCAGGTTGCCGATCAGCCGGTCCGGCCAGCACGCGCCCGAGAGGCCCGCCTGCTTGCCCGGCATGAACTCCAGCGCGCCATGCATCCCGAAATGCAGCAGCGCATCGGCCCGGAACTCCTCGCGCAGCCAGCGGTAGAAGGTGGCGAAGGCGTGCGTCGGCGCGAAGCCCTTTTCGAAGAGCAACCGCATCGGATCGCCCTCATAGCCGAACAGCGGCTGGAGCCCGACGAACACCTTGCCGAACCGCGCGCCCAGGATGTGAACGCCGCGCCCGTCGGTCTGGTGGCGGCCGGGGGCGGGGCCCCAGCTGGCCTCGATCTCGCGCAGCCAGGGGGTGCGCGCCACGATCTCGGAGGCGGGGATGGTGCCGTGGACATTGGCCGGCTGCCCGTGGCGGACGGCATTGCCGCCCAGCACAGCCTCGCGCAAGGCCTCGACGCTGGCGGGGGGTGTCAGGTCGTATCCCTCGCGCGCCAAAGCGTGCAAGGTGTTGAACAGGCTTTCGAAAACGCCCAGATAGGCCGCCGCCCCCGCCGCCCCCGCATTGGGCGGAAAGCCGTAGAGCACGATCCCCAGCTGCCGTTCCGGCGCCGCCAGACGCCGCAGCCGCGCCAGCCGCGCGGTCTTGTCAGCCAGCGCCACGATCCGCTCGGGGCAGGGCTGCATGGTCCGCGTTGTCAACGCTTCGACCGTCGGCGCGGTGCAGCGGCGCGCACAGCCCGCACAGCCGCCCGAGTCATGCCGGCCGGCAAAGACCGTTGGATTGGTCGCCCCGTCGATCTCGGGCAGGGCGATCAGCATCGTGGTCTCGACCGGACCCAGCCCGCCCGAGGCGGCGCCCCATTGCCCCAGCGTCTGGAACTCCAGCGGATGGGCCGCAAGATAGGGCACATCCAGCGCCGCCAGTGCCGCCACGGCGGCGGGGCTGTCGTTATAGGCCGGCCCCCCCACCAGGCTGAACCCGGTCAAGGAGACCAGCGCATCCACGCGGCCCTGGTGATAGGCAGCAATCGCCGGACGCCCGTCCAGCCCCCCGGCAAAGGCCGGCACGCAGGCCAGCCCCTGCGCCTCGAAGGCGCGGATGACGGCGTCGTAATGCGCGGTGTCGCCCGACAGAATGTAGGAGCGCAGCATCAGTAGCCCCACCGTCCCCGTCGCGCCCTTCGGCCGGGGCAGGTCGCGCGCCTCGGTCGTGATCCGGTCCTTCAGGCCGGGGTGGTAAAGCCCGACCTCGGGGTAATCCACCGGAGCGGCAGCCTTCGCGCCCTGCCAGCCGGGCCGACTGGCATAGCGGCCGACCAGAAAGCGGATCATCGCCTCCAGATTGTCGTCCGACCCGCCCAGCCAGTATTGCATCGACAGGAACCAGGCTCGCATGTCCTGCGCCTTGCCCGGGATCCAGCGCAGGATCTTCGGCAACCGCCGCAGAAGCGCCATCTGCCTTTCGCCGGACGAAGCCGAAGGCTCCTTCGAGCCGCGCAGCTTCTTCAGGAAGGCCATCGCGCCCGAAGCGGGCCGCGACATGTCCAGATCGCCCATCTTGGTGAGCTTCACGATCTGCGGATCGGCAATCATCCCTACCATCGCGTCCAGCTTCGGGCGCACATCCTGCAACACGGGCAGGATCACGGTCAGATGCTCTTCCAGGAACAGCAGGTTCGCGACCACGATGTTCGCGTCGGCCACGGCCTTGCGCGCCCGCTCCAGCGCGGCGGGGTTCTCGGCCCATTCGGCGGCGGCATGGACCGAAACCTCGATCCCCTTGAAATCCCGCTGCAAACGCGGCGCGATGCGGGCGGCGGGTCCGGCAGAATGGGCGTCAAGCGTCAGGATGACGAAACGGTAGGGCTGGACCCCCGCCTTCGCCGCCACCGCCCTCATGTGCCCGTCATCGCGCATAATGGGCCTTCGCCTCGTACAATGTGTCGATCGAGATCGCGCCCAGGCCCCGTTCCACCGCGAATTTCTCGCTGTTGCGCCGCGCCTTGCCGCGCACGAAGAAGGGGATCTTGCGCAATTCGCGCTCGGCCTCGGCCAGCCAGATGACCTCACCCATCGGCGCCTCGGCCAAGCCTTTCATCTTTGCCGAAATATCCCCGCCGGAGGCTTCCGCAGCCTCAACCCGCGCCTCGGGCCGGACTTGCGCCTTGCCTCCGTGGTGGCTGGGGCCCGCGGCATCGTGGAATTCGAAATCCTCGCGGAACATGGTCAGAAGATGCTCTTCCAGCCCCATGACCAGCGGATGCACCCAGGTGTCGAAGATGACATTCGCCCCCTCGAACCCCATCTGGGGCGAATAGCGGGCGGGGAAGTCCTGCACATGGACCGGCGCGCTGATGACCGCGCAGGGATTGCCCAGCCGCTTGGCGATATGGCGCTCCATCTGCGTGCCAAGGATCAGCTCGGGCTGCAGGCGCGCGATCTCGGCCTCGACCTCCAGATAGTCGTCTGTGATCAGGGCCTCGAGGCCATAGGTCTTTGCCGCGGCGCGGACCGGGCGGGCCTGTTCGCGGTTGTAACAGCCAAGGCCCACGACTTCGAACCCGATCTCCCTGGCGGCGATCCGGGCGGCGGCGATGGCGTGGGTGCCGTCGCCGAAGATGAAGACGCGCTTGCCGGTCAGATAGGTGGAATCGACGCTTGCCGCATACCAGGGCTGGCGCAGGCCGGTTTCCGCAGCCAGAGGCAGGCCGGTCAGCGTGGCGACTTCGGCCAGGAAATCGCGGGTGGCTCCGGTGCCGATCGGAACTGTCCGCGTGAAGGGCTGGCCAAGCGCCTTTTCCAGATGGCGGGCGGCGGTCTCGGCGGTTTCGGGATACATCAGCACGTTGAAATGCGCCGCGCCCAACCGGGCGATATCGGCAGGCGTCGCGTCCAGCGGCGCGCAGACGTTCACCGCGATACCCATGCTGGCCAGCAGGCGGGTGATCTCGGTCACGTCGTCACGATGGCGGAAGCCAAGCGCGGTCGGGCCAAGAAGGTTGCAGGTCACGCGATCCGTCCGGGCCAAGGGCCGGGTCAAGGCCTTGACGATCTGGAAGAAGGTCTCGTCCGCGCCGAAGTTTTCCTTGCGGCTGTACGAGGGCAGGTCCAGCGGGATCACCGGCACGGGCAGGGCCAAGGCCTCGGCCAGGCCGCCGGGGTCGTCCTGGATCAGTTCCGCCGTGCAAGAGACGCCGACGATCATCGCCTGCGGCTGGAAGCGGGCAAAGGCGTCGCGGGCGGCGTCCTTGAACAGGTTCGCGGTGTCCGCCCCCAGGTCGCGGGCCTGGAAGGTGGTGTAGGTGACCGGCGGGCGGTGATTCCGCCGCTCGATCATCGTGAACAGAAGATCGGCATAAGTGTCGCCCTGCGGCGCGTGCAGGACATAGTGCAGCCCCTTCATCGCCGTTGCGACGCGCATCGCGTCGACATGCGGGGGGCCTTCATAGGTCCAGAGCGTGAGCTTCATTCCGCGGCCTCCGCCAGAAGGGCGCGCCGCCGCAGGGGGCGGGCAAAAAGGCCTGCCAGATCGGCGGCCTGTTCGTAGAAATGGACCGGCGTGAACACCAGCTCGATGGCCCATTTCGTGGCCAGCCCCTCGGCCTCCAGCGGGTTGGCAAGGCCCAGACCGCAGACCGTCAGGTCGGGCTGTGCCGCACGGACGCGGTCCAGCTGGCGTTCGAAGTCCTGGCCCTCGGACAGGGTCGGACCCTCGGGCAAGAGGTCCAGTTCGGGCGACATGAGTTCACGGTGCAGGTAAGGCGTGCCGACCTCGACCGGGACCATGCCGCACTCGCGGGCGAGGAAGCGGGCCAGCGGGATTTCCAGCTGGCTGTCGGGGAAGAAGAAGATCCGCTTGCCGCGCAGGGTTTCGCTGACACTGGCCAGCGCGCGTTCCGCCCTTGCGCGGGGGGCGGCGATCACCGCCTCCACCCTTTCGCGCGGGATGTCGAAGGCGGCGGCGACCGCGTGTAGCCAGAGCGTCGTGCCTTCGGCGCCGAAGGGGAAGGGGGCGGCGATGGTCTTCACGCCGCGCTTGACCAGCGCCGCATGGGTTGCGCCAAGGAAGGGCTGGACCAGCGCCACCCGAGTCTCGGGCCCGACGGTCGGCAGGTCCTGCGACCGCCGTGCGGGCAGGCAGGTGACGTTCGGCACCCCGATGGCCGCCAGCAGCGCCAGCATCTGGTCCTCGACCACATCCGGCAGCGCGCCCACCACCAGCAGGCCCGGAGCGGTGGTGGCGGGCAGGACCGGCACCATCGCCTCCAGGCAGGCATCCTCGCCCTCGGTGAAGGTGGTCTCGATTCCCGAACCGGAGAAATTCAACACCCTGACGTGTGGGGCGTGGGCGGCGTTCAACCGCTCGGCCGCCCGCGCGAGGTCCAGCTTGATCACTTCCGACGGGCAGGAGCCGACCAGGAACAGCTGCCTTATGTCAGGCCGACGTGACAGAAGCCGCGCGACCTCGCGGTCCAGCTCGGCATTGGCGTCGGCCAGACCGGCCAGATCCTTCTCTTCCAGAATCGCCGTCCCGAAGCGCGGCTCGGCGAAGATCATCACCCCGGCGGCAGCCTGGAGGAGATGCGCGCAGGTGCGGCTGCCCACCACCAGGAAGAAGGCGTCCTGCATCTTGCGGTGCAGCCAGACGATCCCGGTCAGGCCGCAGAACACCTCGCGCTGGCCGCGTTCCTTCAGGACCGGCGTGTCGCGGCAGGACCGGAGGGGGGCGTCAAGGCTCATGCCGCCACCCCCTCGTCCAGCCGCGCGCGGCGGAGTTTCAGGATGAACTGGGCCGCGTTCACCAGATAGGCGGCATAGGCGGCAAGGGCGGTCAGCATCAGGCCCTCTGGCGCGAAGGCCCCGGTCCAGAGCGCGTAAATATACAAGGAATGCAAGGCGATGGCGGCGAAACTGAACACGTCCTCCCAGAAGAAGGCGGGGGCGAAAAGGTACTGGCCGAAGACCACCTTCTCCCAGATCGCGCCGGTCACCATGATCAGATACAGAAACCCGGTTTTCACGATCACCGACAGCGTCGCGGCCCAATACCCCTCGCCCGTCATCAGGAAGCCCAGGACAAGGACCAGCGACACGGCGAAGACCAGGAACTGCGCCGGGGCGAGGATGCCCTGTACCAGTGTCCAGCGCGTGGCATCGCGGCGGGCGCGTTCCTCGGCGGTGTAAAGCCGGGGCCGTGGGGCTGAGGCTGGGGCGAACTGGATGGTCATGTGGCCCCTTTCCGGGGAAGGTCCCTGCGCCAAGCCTAGTCTGGCGCGCGCAAGTGTCAATATAAACTTACACTCCGTTGCTTGACACTGCTTGCGGCAGCCTCTGCGGGTCATCAAGGGGGTCTTGACGAGAACCCGTTGTTTTTTGCTTGTCTTCCTGAGGCCGAGGTGCGAGTGGGGCGGCGGGCTGCCGCAGGGTGTCAATTTGCTTTGACATCCCGGATGCCTTGGCAGACAGTAGAGGAGACAGCATCGGCCGGTTTGGCGGCCGCTGCGGGTGTCGCTGCGGCGGACTTGGTCCGGTTTGCGGCTGGGCCGGAGAGCAGGATGCGCGACAGCCAGCATGGCGGCCAGATGGATCGCGACAGCGACGGCGTTTCCGCCCTGGCGCGGTCGGTCGTGGCGCGTCTTGCGGGCCGGCCGCAGCGCCGGGCGGCCGAGCCTGACCTGGTGGCTGCGCTTGTGCGCGCGGCGCTGGACGACGGGCCCGACGGCCTTGCCGCCCTGCGGGCCGACCTGCGCCGGGCGCGGGTGGGCGATGTGGACCTGGTGGATGTGTACCTGCCGCAGGCGGCGCGTGAGCTTGGGTGCCAGTGGCTTGAGGACGAGGCCAGTTTCTCGGAGGTAAGCATCGGCGTCGCCAGGATGCAGGCGCTGCTGCACCGGATCGGCCGCGGCTGGCTGGAGCGGACCGAGCCGGTGGCGGGTCAGCCCAGCGTGCTTCTGCTTCTGCCCGAGGGCGAGCAGCACACGTTCGGGGCGATGGTGGTTCTGGCGCAGTTGCGCCGCCGGGGGGCCTCGGTGCGGTTCCGGTCGGGTGGCGCGGTGGCGGAAATTGGTGCGGCGGTGCAGCAGCATGAGTATGATACGGCTTTGATTTCGGTGGGTTGCGAGGAGAAACTTGAACTTTGTCGCAAGCTGGTCAAAGCCTTGCGAAAGGGATCGGGCGGGGACATGCGGATTGTCGTCGGCGGGGCGGTTCTGGACCGTCCGGTGGATGTGCTGCAGGCGACTGGCGCGGATCTGGTGACAAACGATCTGGAGCGGGCTTTGGCGGGCCTTGGGACATCGCCCAGCCTGGCCCGGTTGCGATGACAGGGGAACAGCCCGCTGCGGTGGGCCAAGAACGGTTGGAAGCCAAGTGACGACGGATGGACGTCATCTACTCAGTGCGGGAGAGCTGCCCGTGATCGCCCCGGACCTCCTGGTCGAGGTTCTGGCGCTCGCGGCGGATATCTCGCTGGTGGTCGATAACCGGCTGCGGGTCACGACCGTACTGGTCAACCCCACCCACCGCACGTTCGGCCAGCTCACTGACTGGGAGGGGGCGCCCCTTGCCGAGCTTCTGACCGACGAAAGCCGCCGCAAGCTGGATCAGCGGCTGGCCGAGATGGCCGAGCACGGGCGCTCGGTCCCGGTGGTCGAATTGAACCATGTCAGCCAGAACGTCTGGGAATTCCCGGTGCGCTATTCGCTGCACAGGCTGGGGGCCGACGGTTCGCTTCTGATGCTGGGCCGCGACCTGCGGCCCCTGGCCGAGGTGCAGCAGCAACTGGTCGCCGCGCAACTGGCACTGGAACGCGACTATGAGGCGCAGCGGGAACTCGACACCCGCTACCGCGTGCTGATGGAGACGACGCGCGACCCGGTGATGCTGGTCTCGATGGCCACGGGCCGGATCGCCGACCTGAACCCGGCCGCCGCGATGATGCTGGGCGGCACCCGGGCCGAGATCATGGGTTCCTCCGTGGCGCAGGAATTCGACGGGCGACGGCGCGGCGAGTTTCTCGAGGCGCTATCGAACGCGGCGGCCGTGGACAGCGCCACCCCGGTCGAGGTCACCGCGCGCCGCTCGCAGCGCCGGGTCCTGGTGACGCCGCGTCTGTTCCGCGCGGCGGGCGAACGGCTTCTCCTCTGCCTCATCGACCCCGAGGATCGCACCGCCCATGCCAGTGACGACCTGGGCGAGAACCTGCAGCGTCTGTACCACGAAGGGGTGGACGGGATCGTCTTCGCCGACGCCGAGGGCGTGATCCGCGCCGCGAACGAGTCTTTCCTGAACATGACCGACGCCAGCGGCATCGCCGCCGTGCGCGGCCGCTCGATCGCCGATTACCTGGTGCGCGGCCAGGTCGATCTGCGGGTGCTTCTCGACAACGTCAAGCGCACCGGCCAGCTGCGGCTTTACGCCACCCGCCTGACCACCGATTTCTCCGGCCAGATCGCGGTGGAACTGTCCGCCAGCTGGCTGAACGACCGCCCGAACCCGGTCCTCGTGCTGGTGGTTCGCGACGCCAGCCGTGCCGACGCCCTGCGCCGCGCCCATGGCGGGCTGCCGGACGAAGGCTCGCGCTCGGTGATGGAGCTGGTGGGGTCCTCGACCCTCAAGGACATCGTGGCCGAGACGACCGACGTGATCGAGAAGATGTGCATCGAGACCGCGCTCGAACTCACCCGCAACAACCGGGTGGCGGCGGCCGACATGCTGGGCCTTTCGCGGCAGTCGCTGTATGTGAAGCTGCGGAAATACGGGCTGCTGAACAAGGATGGCGAGTAGCCCGTTTGATCCATGTCAAACCAGACTGACGACTGATCTGTCAATCTAAGTTGACATATCAGGAGGGTCGGCCATGCGGATCGTTTTCGTCCATCCCAATTACCACTCGGGCGGGGCAGAGATCGCGGGCAGCTGGCCCCCGGCCTGGGTGGCCTATCTGACCGGCTCGCTGCGCGCGGCGGGCTTCGACGACATCCACTTCCTGGATGCAATGACCTATCACCTGGACCACGCCACCCTGCGCGCGCGTCTGGCCGAATTGCAGCCCGACCTGATCGGCGTCACCGCGATCACTCCCGCGATCTACGAGGCCGAGGCGGTGCTGAAACTGGCCGAAGAAGTCGCCCCCCGGGCGGTCCGCCTGCTGGGCGGCATCCACGCCACCTTCATGTTCCGCCAGGTCCTCTCCGAGGCCCCCTGGATCGACGTCATCATCCGCGGCGAGGGCGAAGAGATCATGGTCGCGCTGGCAAAGGCCGTCCGCGACGGCCGCTGGCCCGAGGATCGCCGCAAGATCAAGGGCCTGGCCTTCCGCGACGGCGATGAGATCGTGGCGACGCAGGCCGCCAGCACGGTCAAGAACCTGGATGCGATCAAGCCCGACTGGTCGATCCTGGACTGGGACAGCTACATCTACATTCCCCTCGGCGTGAAGGTCGCGATCCCGAACATGGCGCGCGGCTGCCCCTTCACCTGTTCCTTCTGCAGCCAATGGAAATTCTGGCGCGACTACCGCGTGCGCGACCCGAAAAAGGTCGCCGACGAGATCGAGGACCTGGTCACCAACCACGGCATCGGCTTCTTCATCCTTGCCGACGAGGAACCCACGATCAACAAGAAGAAATTCGTCGAATTCTGCCAGGAGCTGATCGACCGCGGCCTCAACAAGCGGGTCAAGTGGGGCATCAACACCCGCGTCACCGACATCTGGCGCGACCGCGACCTGCTGAAATTCTACCGGCAGGCGGGGCTGGTCCACGTCTCGCTGGGGACCGAGGCGGCGGCGCAGCTGAAGCTGGACCTTTTCAACAAGGAAACCACCGTCGCCCAGAACAAGGAGGCGATCCGCCTTCTGCGCGAGGCCGACATCTTCACGGAAGCCCAGTTCATCGTGGGCCTCGACAATGAGACGCCCGAGACGCTGGAGGAAACCTATCGCATGGCCTGGGACTGGCAGCCCGACCTGGCCAACTGGGCGATGTATACCCCCTGGCCGTTCACCCCGCTCTTCCAGGAAATCCGCGACCAGGTGGAGGTGTTCGACTACTCCAAGTACAACTTCGTCACGCCAATCATGAAGCCCGCCGCGATGACGCGCGGGGCGCTTCTGGAAGGGGTGCTGAAGAACTACCGCCGCTTCTACATGAAGAAGGCGCTGTTCCATTACCCCTGGCGCGGGACGGGCTTCCGGCGGCGCTATCTCCTCGGTTGCCTCAAGGCCTTCCTGAAGGCCGGGGTGCAGCGCAGCTTCTATGACCTTGGCAAACATGGCTATTTCAAGCCGGTCAAGCGCGACAACCTCGACTTCGGCTTCGACACCACCCGCACCATCGCCGAGGCGCAGATGGCCGACTGGGAGGCGTCGGCCGAAAAATCCCGCAAGCACAGGGAACGGCAAGAGGCCGTCCGCGCCCAGATGAAGGACCGCGCGAAGGATCGGGCCGGAGTGCCGGATCTGTCGCCGATGGCCTGCGGCGGCGGGCGGCAACAGATGCGGGAACCGGCGGACTAGATGGACGGCGGCCAGCCCCTGGCAGCGCCGGGCGCAAGGATTGGCCCGAACGCGATCCTGCAACTCCTGCCGGTGCTGGACCGGCTGGAGGGCAGGGCGGCCCGCGACCGGCTGTTGCGCGGCATTGCCCTGCCGCCCGCTGACGCCGGGATGTGGCCCGAGGCCGCCTGCCGCGCCGCGCATCTGGCGGTCTGGCAGGGCTGCGGCGACCGAGCTGGGACCCTCCTTGCTGCGGCAGGGCAGGGGACCGCCGATTACATCCTGGCGCACCGCATTCCCCGGCCCGCGCAAGCGCTGATCCGCGCGCTGCCCGCCGCGCTTGGCGCGCGTCTCCTGACCGCGGCCATCGCGCGGCACGCCTGGACCTTCGTCGGCTCGGGCCGCTTCGCCGTCCTCTCGCGGCGCCCGCTGACCTTGCAGATCTCCGACAACCCGCTGGAGTTTCCCGGAAAACCCTGTGTCTGGCACGCCGCCGTCCTTGCCCGGCTGTTCCAGGCGCTGGTCTGGCCAAAGGCCCGGGTCACGGCCGATGGCAGCCGGTTCCGCATCCTTCCCGACTGACCCCTCCTCGTTCGACTTCGTCTCCTCGTCGGTCGGTATCGACGAGGCGTCCCGCCGCCCCCGAGGAGTGACGAAGTCATCGACGAGGCGCTTTCGGGTGGCCACGGCAAATCTCTGCTTGCCCGACTCCCTGGTGTAAGGTTTATTTGACACATGACTGTCAGCGCCACTTACCCGGACCGCACCCTGCCCGAGCCGCGCGCCATGCTGCGGCTGATCAAGCCGATCACCGGGTTCCCGCCGGTCTGGGCCTTCCTTTGCGGCGCGGTCTCTTCGGGCGTTCCGGTCCTGCAGAACTGGGCGCCGGTGCTAATGGGCATGGTCCTGGCCGGTCCCATCGTCTGCGGGATGAGCCAGGCCGCCAACGACTGGTGCGACCGCCATGTCGACGCGGTGAACGAACCCGACCGCCCGATCCCCTCGGGCCGGATCCCCGGCCGCTGGGGGTTGTGGATCGCGCTGGCCATGACCGCGCTAAGCCTGGCCGTGGGCTGGCTTCTCGGCCCCTGGGGCTTTGGCGCGACCGTCGTGGGCGTGATCGCCGCCTGGGCCTACAGCGCCGAGCCCATCCGCCTGAAGCGCAACGCCTGGTGGGGTCCGGGTCTCGTCGGCCTGTCCTATGAGGGTCTGCCCTGGTTCACCGGCGCGGCCGTCCTCCTTTCCGCCGCACCCCGGTTCGAGGTCGTGGTCATGGCGATCCTCTACGCCCTTGGCGCGCACGGGATCATGACGCTCAACGATTTCAAGGCGCTGGAGGGCGACCGCCAGCATGGCGTCCGTTCGCTGCCCGTCACCCTTGGCCCCGAGGTCGCGGCCCGCATCGCCTGCACGGTGATGGGCCTGGCGCAGGCGCTGGTGATCGCCTTCCTTCTGGTCCTGGGCCAGCCCTGGCACGCCCTGGCGGTGACCGCGCTTCTGGCGCTGCAGATCGCCGCGATGCGGGTCCTGTTCCGCGACCCCAAGGGCAAGGCGCCCTGGTACAACGGCACGGGCGTGGTGCTTTACGTCACCGGCATGATGGTCACCGCCTTCGCGCTGCGGGGGCTGGGATGACCCTCAGCTGGAGCCAGATCTTCCGCCTGGGCCTGGTGCAGCTGTGCATCGGGGCGGTGGTGGTGCTGACGACCTCGACGCTCAACCGCCTGATGACGGTCGAGCTGGCGCTGCCCGCGATGCTGTCAGGCGCGCTGGTGGCGCTGCATTCCTTCGTCCAGATCACAAGGCCAAGCTGGGGCTTCTGGTCCGACGCGCAGGGCAACCGCACGAGGTTCATCATCGGCGGCATGGCGATCCTGTGCCTTGGGGCCGCGCTGGCTGCGCTGATGGTCGCGCTTGGGACGGCTGGGCAGGGGGCGGGGCTGGCGCTTTCGGTCCTGGCCTATGTCCTGATCGGCATCGGCGCGGGGGCCTCTGGCACCTCGCTGCTGGCGCTTCTCGCCTCGGGCTGCGCCCCGCAGCGTCGGGCCGCCGCCGCCACGATCACCTGGCTGATGATGATCTTCGGCATCGCCGTCACCTCCGGCGCGATCGGCGCGCTTCTCGACCCCTACTCCCCCGCCCGCCTGATGACCATCGTCGCCGTGGTCACGCTCGGCGCCCTGGCCCTTACCACCGCCGCCATCCACGGCATCGAGCGCAAGGTCATCCCCTCTCGTCTGCCCGAGGACACGCCCCTGCGCCAGGGTCTGGCCGAGGTCTGGGTCGAGCCGCAGACCCGCACCTTCACCCTGTTCATCTTCCTGTCGATGACCGCCTTCTTCCTGCAGGAACTGATCCTCGAGCCCTATGCCGGCCTTGTGTTCGCCTTCACCCCCGGCCAGTCCACCAGCCTGTCCGGCGCGCAGCACGGGGGCATGTTCGTTGGCATGCTGGCGGTCGGCATCGCGGTCTCGGGCCTGCGCCTGGGCACGCTGAAACTCTGGGTCACGGCGGGATGCCTCGGTTCGGCGGTCTCGCTTGCCGCCATCGCGGCGCTGGGGCAGACCGGCATGAACCTCCTGACGCCTGCCGTCACTGTCCTTGGCCTGTTCAACGGCATGTTCGCCATCGCCTCGATCGGGGCGATGATGCAGCTGGCCGGGCAAGGTCGGGCAGGGCGCGAGGGCACGCGGATGGGCGTCTGGGGCGCTTCCCAGGCCATCGCGCAGGGCGCGGGAGGCTTTGCCGGGGCGGCGCTGGTCGATCTCCTGCGGCTGTCGCGCGACACGGCCGACGCCTTCAGCCTTGTCTTCGCGGCCGAGGCCGCCCTTTTCCTCGCGGCGGGCCTGATGGCCTGGCGCATCATCGACGGCGGCCGCCTGCGCCCCGCCGCCAGCCTCGTTCCGGGAGAGTGACATGAGCTATGACGTCTTCGTCGTGGGCGGCGGGCCGGCCGGGGCCACGGCGGCCGAGGACCTCGCCCGCGCGGGCAAACGTGTGGCGATGCTGGACCGCGCCGGGAGGATCAAGCCCTGCGGCGGCGCGATCCCGCCGCGCCTGATCCAGGATTTCGCCATCCCCGACGCCCAGATCGTCGCCAGGGTCGATGTGGCCCGCATGATCTCGCCCACCGGCCGGTCCTTGGATATCCGGATCGAGAACGGCTTCGTCGGCATGGTCGACCGTGAGCATTTCGACGAATTCCTTCGCACGCGGGCGGCGCAGGCCGGGGCCGAGCGTCTGACCGGCACCTATCTGCGGATCGAACGCGACGCCGAAGGCACCCATGTCGTCTGGCGTGACAAGGCCAGCGGGGCGGAACGGCGC
Source organism: Alphaproteobacteria bacterium (assembly GCA_046569765.1). Classification (GTDB taxonomy): domain Bacteria; phylum Pseudomonadota; class Alphaproteobacteria; order Rhodobacterales; family Rhodobacteraceae; genus Tabrizicola. Next base: position 37,382 of record JBKHWC010000007.1, read on the forward strand.
AGCCGGACGCGCTACATCATCGGCGCGGATGGCGCGCGCTCGGTCGTGGCGCGCGATGCCGTGCCGGGGGGCGACCGCATCCCCTATGTCATCGCCTATCATGAGATCATCAAGGCCCCACCCGCCAATGCGCAGTACCAGCCGAACCGCTGCGACGTGATCCATGACGGCCGGATTTCCCCGGATTTCTACGGCTGGGTCTTCCCGCATGGCGGGCAGGCCAGCGTCGGCATGGGCACGGGGCGCGAGGATGTGGACCTGAAACGCGCCACCGCCGATCTGCGCGCAGCCTCGGGCCTGACCGACTGCGAGACGATCCGCAAGGAGGGGGCGCCGATCCCGCTGAAACCGCTCGACCGCTGGGACAATGGCCGCGACGTGGTGCTGGCCGGGGATGCCGCCGGGGTGGTCGCGCCCAGTTCGGGCGAGGGGATCTATTATGCCATGCTGGGCGGCCGGGTGGCCGCGACGGCGGCGCAGGCGGCACTGGCTTCGGGTCAGGCCAAGGACCTGAAACTGGCGCGCAAGCTGTTCATGCGCGACAACAAGACCGTGTTCAAGGTCTTGCGGACGATGCAGGACGCCTACTACAAGTCCGACGAGCGGCGCGAACGGTTCGTCAGCCTCTGTCATGACATCGACGTCCAGCGCCTGACCTTCGAGGCCTACATGAACAAGAAACTGGTCGCGGCGCGGCCGCTCGCGCATCTCAAGATCGGGGTGAAGAACGTGGCGCATCTTCTGGGGCTGGTGAAGCCCGGCTGGGTCTGATGGACGCCGCGCTGGAAGAGCAGATCCCCGCCTGGGTCGATGGGCGCCTGACCCCGGTCGGCAAGCTCGAGGTTCATCAGAAGGGCCTGCGGCACAAGGCGGTCTCGGTCTTCGTGCTGGAGGGGACGCGCGTCCTGATCCAGAAGCGCGCGGCGGGCAAGTATCACACGCCGGGGCTCTGGGCCAACACCTGCTGCACGCACCCCCGCTGGGAGGAAGAGGCTGCGACCTGCGCGCTGCGCCGCCTGCGCGAGGAATTGGGGATCTCCGGCCTTTACCCGGCCTATGTCGGCCGCGTCGAATACCGGGCCGAAGTGGGGCGCGAGCTGATCGAGCATGAACTCGTCGACATCTTCGTCGCCGCGGCCGCGCCCGGCCTGACCATCGCCCCGAACCCGGCGGAAGTCGAAGAGGTACGCTGGGTCGATCTTTACGACCTGAAGGCCGAGGTCCTGCGCAGCCCCGACCGATTCACCCCCTGGCTGCAGATCTATCTGCGCGACCACCTGGACCAGATCTTCGGCGCATCCTTGCAAGGCGTCCGGTAAGCGGAATTTTCGAAAATTCCGCATCGGAGCCTTCGAAGGCTCCGGTCCGATTTCTTTGCAGAAATCGGCGCTTCAGATCAGCCCGTCGCCCATCGCCCCGCGGATGGCCGCGGCGTCCTCCTCATGCGCCAGATGGCCGAGGGCCGACCGTTCCACCACCTCGGCCCGGGGCAACATTCGCGCGGCCTCTCGGCTGATCTTCGGCGGCACCACCCGGTCGCCGCCCGTGGCGATCAGCGTCACCGGCACCACCAGCCCCGGTGCCCCGGCCATCAGCCGGTCGACCCGCCACGCCGCCATCATCCCCAGCGTCCCGTCCACATGCGCCGCGCGCCGGACCAGCGTGACGTATTGCCCGATCCCCTGGTCATCCAGATGCGAGCCCGTGCCCGCGATCAACTGGCGCACCTTCTGCGGGTTGCCCCACATCCGGCTGACCAGCGTCGGCACGAAGGGGGTGGCCGCCAGCGCGCGGGCCAGCAGCGGGAACAGGAACCCCGCCGCCCCCTCGAACACGCCAAGCGCCGCGTTGATCCCGATCACCCGCTCGACCGGCATCAGCATGGACAGTTGCAAGGCCAGCGGCACCCCCGCGGAATGGCCGATCACCAGCCGCGGCCGCCACCCCGCCGCCACACACAAGCCCGCCAGATCCTCGGCCATCGGCACGATCCCGAACCGCCCTCGAGACCCCGCCCGCGTGAACCCCTGTCCCGGCAGGTCCGGCACCAGGCAGCGATAGCCCTCCAGAAGCGGAACCAGATGCCGGAACGAATGGCCCGAGGCCCCCGCGCCATGCAGGAGCAAGACCTCGGGCCCCGTGCCATGCTCGACCACCCACCAGTCGTGCCGCGCCCGGATGCGGCGGGCCTCGGACCGGAACGGCCAGTCGGAAGGGGGATCGTCCTGCATCCCCCGACCCTAGGCCAGCGCCGCCTCAAGCGCCAGCGACAGCCGCGCCGCATCGGCGCGCGGCAGCGCCAGATAGCCCGCCCCCATCCCGGCGGCCAGCAGCCGCAGCCCCTCCTGCGGCCGCGCCGCCGTGTCGATCACCACGCCCGCAAACCCCTGCGCCCGCAACGCCTTGGCCGCCTGCGCCGCCTCGGCCTCGGCCCGCGCACGCCCCGGCGTGCCGTCCCGCGCCACATTGGCCCGCCCGTCGGTCAGCAGCGCCACCACCGGAGACAGCCCCCGCCCGCGCGCCCGCAGCGCCACCGCCGCCGCCAGCTCCAGAGCCCCCGCCAGCGGTGTCCCCCCGCCGCCCGGCACGCCCGCGAGCCTGCGCTTCACCTGCACCAGCGACCGCGTCGGCGGCAGCACCAGCTCGGCCGCCGCGCCCCGGAACACGATCAGCGCCACATGGTCCCGCCGCGCATAGGCCCGGGCCAGCAGCAGCTCCACCGCCCCCTTCGCCTCGCCCAGCCGCGCCATCGCGCTGGACCCCGAGGCATCGACGGCAAAGACCAGCCGGCGGTCCGACTTCTCTTCCTGCCGCTTGATCCGCAGATCGCCGGGCCGCAGGTGCAAGAGCCGTTCGGGCGCCCCCTGCCGTCGCAGCGCCTGCCAGGGCACGGCGGCGCGCAAGGTAGCCACCAGGTCCAGCCGCTTTTCCGCCGAGGGTCGGCCCGGTCGCGCGGGCAGGGGGCGGCCACGACGGTTTCCGGCGCGCGCCTCGCCCGATCCGGTCGCACCCCGTGCGGCGCGGGCGGCGCGGGCGGCGGCAAGGTGGTCCAGAAGGTCGGCGGGCAGCGCGGCGCGGACGGCCTCGACGATCAGGTCCTCGGGCGGGGAAAGGCCCTCCTGCGGCTGGCTCTGGTCCCCGGCCTGCGGCTCGGGCAAAGGCGGCGGGGCCTCGGTCGCGGGCAGGCGGGTCGCACGATGCGCAAAGACCAGTTCGGCGGCCGTGGCCAGATCCTCGCGTCGCACGCCCCGGTGGCCGCGCAGCGCGGCCAGAGCCCGGGCGGTGCGCAGGGCGAAGAGGACGGCGCGGGGGCTGTCGATGCCAAGCGCAAGCGCGATGCGGGTCAGGGTCACGGCCGCGCGGGCTGGCCGGTGGATGCGGGGCAGGGCGGCCCGCGCCTGCGCCAGCGCCGCGGCGTCCAGCGCCACCTCGCCCGCCGACAGGTTGTCCAGCGCAAGGAACAGGCCCAGCCGGTCGGCCAGCGCGCGGGGCAGACCCTCTCCGGCCTCGGCCGCCTCGTCCAGAGCGATGAGACAATGGCGCGGCGCATCCAGCGCCTGGGCCAGACGGGCGGACATAGCCGCAGGGCAGCGTTCCGCCATGGTCAGGACCAGCGCCGCAGGCTGCGCCAAAAGGCCCTGGGACCGCACCGGGCGACCGGCAGCCAGTGTCGCCGACAGGTCCAGCCCGCCATAAAGCGCCTCGTCCGACAGGCCCGGATGCAGGCGCCGCAGCGGCGGCAGCGGCAGCAAGGGCAGCGCGGCCATCACCGCCTCGCGCGCGGGGCCGACGCGGGCGCAAAGCCACAGGCCCCCCAGGCCCACCGGGTCGACCGCCAGCACCGAAAGGACCAGCGCCACGCGGTCCCAGCCCGCGCCGGGTTCGGGCGCGGGCAGGTCGGGGGTGAAGGGCAGGGGGGAAAGATCGGTCAGGGCAGGACCTCCGCCAGCGTGCGACCGACACGGGCGGCCGATCCGGCCTCGTCCAGCGGGTCGCGGCGCAGGCGATGCGACAGCGCCAAGGGCGCGACCCGGCGCAGGTGGTGGCGCTTGACCGCAGGATCGCCCTCGAAAGCCGCCAGGGCCCGCGCGGCGCGCAGGAGCGTCAGCTCGCCCCGCAAGCCATCCGACCCCAAGGCCAGACACAGGGCCGCGCAATCATGCAGCACCACACCGGGCGTCTTCAGCTTCGGCAGCGCCTCGCGCGCGGCAAGGATCTGGTTCCGCAGCCCCGCATCCATCGGCCGCCAGACCTTCATGAAGCGGTCATGCTGGGTCTCATAGGCATCGCGGCGCTTGATCACCTCGATCCGCGTCTCGATATCGCGGGGCGAGGTCACCTCGACCGAAAGCCCAAAGCGATCAAGCAGTTGCGGCCGCAGCTCGCCCTCCTCGGGGTTGCCCGAGCCGACCAGCACGAAGCGCGCCGGATGCCGGATCGACAGGCCCTCGCGCTCCACCACATTCTCGCCCGACTGGGCCACATCCAGCAGCAGGTCGACGATGTGATCCTCCAGCAGGTTGACCTCGTCGATGTAAAGATAGCCCCGGTTCGCCCGCGCCAGCAGGCCCGGCTCAAAGGCCTTTTCCCCCCGCGTCAGCGCGCGTTCGATGTCCAGCGCGCCGACGACCCGGTCCTCGGTCACGCCCAGCGGCAGGTCCACGACCGGCGTGGGCTTGGTCACGATCCGCTCGCCGGTCACCTGGGCCCAGTCCGGGCAAAGTTCGGGGCGCGGGGCGTTGACCGGGCAACCCTCTACGGCCGCGATGGGCGGCAGCAGGGCGGCCAGCGCCCGGACGGCGGTGGATTTCCCCGTGCCCCGGTCGCCAAAGACCAGCACCCCGCCGATCGAGGCGTCGATCGCCGTCAGGATCATCGCGGTCTTCATGTCCTCCTGGCCGACGATGGCCGAAAAGGGAAAGGGCTGGCGCTGGGTCATCTGGTCCTCATGCGGCTAGGTCGGGGTCGGTCGTGCCGGGGGAAGGTGGGGCAGGGGGATCCGATTGTGTCCCGGTGGCCGGACCACTCCCCCCGGCCAAGTGGACGCGCCCCCCACCCGCAGAAGCAGCGCTTCCCTCCCCCCGCGTGGGGGAGGGAGAGGGTGGGGGGGCGGCAAGGCGGGACGCAACGGCGGACAGGGGGGACTGAGGGGCCAGCAGCGGTGCGCCGTTCCACAGCCCCTCCACCCCCAGCACCCGGAAGCGGGCGTAAAGCTCGTCGGTGAACCAGCCCTCCTCGCGCACGGCCCGGATCGCACGGCCATGCGGCCCGTCGCCCCTTGCGAAGCGGGCCATGCTGGCCGCGTCGGGCCAGATCGAGAAGGTGATCTGGTGCAGAAGCGGCACCTCGCCGATGCCGATCTTGAACAGCACATTCGGATCGCGGCCGATCACCGCCTGGATATCCGGCACGCGGCGCCAGAAGCGCAGCGCGCGGCCCGGCTTGACGCTGGCCCTTGTCAGGACGGCAAGCGGGCCCTCGGTGGTCACGGGCGAGCCATCGGGCTGGAACGGATTGCGCCCCGACCAGGTCCCCCGGGCCGAGATCGGGTCCAGCAACACCGTCGCGCTTTCGCCTGCGCGTGTCCGCCAGCGCCGCCAGACCGGGCTGTCCGCGACCCCCGCCCGCGCCCTCGCCTCATCCGGCCAGACCGCCAGAATCGCCCAGACGCCCCAATTGGGTTTCGGCGTGAACCCCTCCCCGGTGCCCGAGCCGCAGAGCTTCCAGAACGAAAGCCGCCCCTCGCGCCGCAGGGCGATCCGCGCCAGGGCCATCTGCCCGATCACCCAAAGCCGCGCAGGCAGGCCGTCGAAACGGAACAGGGAAAGGGTCGCGGTGGGCATCTGCCCCTCCGGGTGTCATGTTGCATTGACAGTTTACCGCAAAAATACCGGGGGAAAAGGAAATAAATGCAAAGGCAGAAGGAGGGTTGTAAAGCAGACGGGACAGTCTATCATCCCTGCCATGGACCAGACGACAGCAGAGGCCCGGGGGCGGGCGATCGTGATCGGCGCGGGGCTTGGCGGGCTGGCCAGCGCCATGCGGCTTGGCGCCAAGGGCTGGCAGGTCACCGTGGTCGACCGGCTGGACCGGCCGGGTGGGCGCGGCTCCTCGATCACCGACCAGGGCCATCGCTTCGACCTTGGCCCCACCATCGTCACCGTGCCGCAAACCCTGCGCGACCTCTGGGCCGCCTGTGGCCGCGACTTCGACGCCGAGGTGGACCTCCGCCCGCTCGACCCGTTCTACGAGATCCGCTTCCAGGACGGCACCCGCTTCACCATGCGCCCCGGAGTCCCGGCAATGCGCGAGGAAGTCGCCCGCCTTTCGCCCACGGACCTGCCGGGCTTCGACCGCTTCCTCAAGGATGCCGAGGCCCGTTACCACTTCGGCTTCCAGGACCTTGGCCGCCGCCCGATGCACCGGCTGATCGACCTGATCAAGGTCCTGCCCAAATTCGCCCTGATGCGCGCCGACCGCCCGGTCCATGCCCATGCCGCCCGCCGCGTCCGCCACCCCGCGCTGCGTTTCGCGCTGTCCTTCCACCCGCTTTTCATCGGTGGCGACCCGTTCCGCGTCACCTCGATGTATGCCCTCGTCAGCCACCTGGAATCCGCCTTCGGGGTCCATTACGCGATGGGCGGCGTCCAGGCCATCGCCGACGCCATGACGCGGGTCATCGAACGGCAGGGCGGCGAGGTCCGCCTGAACACCGAAGCCGACGAGATCCTTGCCAGCCATGGCCGCGCCGCCGGCATCCGCCTGAAATCCGGCGAAACCCTCGCCTCCGAGATCACCATCTCCAACGCCGATCCCGGCTTCACCTACGGCCAGCTGCTGCGCAACCACCCCAAGCGGCGCTGGACCGACCAGCGCATGGCCCGGGCGCGCTGGTCGATGGGCATCTTCGTCTGGTATTTCGGCACCCGCGGCACCCGCCACATGTGGCCCGACGCCGGGCACCACACCATCCTTGTCGGCCCGCGCTACCGGGAACATATCCGCGACCTTTTCCGCGCGGGGCAGATCACCGACGACATGAGCCTTTATGTCCACCGCCCGACCGTGACCGACCCCTCGGCCGCGCCGCCCGGCGACGACACGTTCTACGCCCTCAGCCCCGTTCCCCACCTTGGCCACAACGCCGCCGACTGGTCCACCTTCGCCGACACCTACAAGCACCGCGTCGCGAAGATGCTGGAACCCCTGATCCCCGGCTTCCGCCGCCACATCACGGCCGAGCGCGTCTTCACCCCCGAAACCTTCCAGTCCCGCTACCTCTCGCCCTTCGGCGCGGGCTTCTCGCTGGAACCCCGCATCCTGCAATCCGCCTTCTTCCGCCCGCACAACATCTCCGAGGAACTGCCCGGCCTCTATCTCTGCGGCGCGGGCACCCATCCCGGCGCGGGCGTCCCCGGCGTGATCGGCACGGCCGAGATCCTCGACCGGCTCATTGCCCCGCCCGCTGTCCGCGCCACGCCCCGCGCCCTGCCGCTGGCCGCCGAATGATCCGGCCCGACGACATGGCGGCCTGCCGCGCCGCGATCCGCACCGGCAGCCTGTCGTTCCACGCCGCCTCGCGCCTGTTGCCCGCAAGGGTCCGCGACCCGGCGCTGGCGCTTTATGCCTTCTGCAGGCTTGCCGACGATGCGGTGGACGAAGGCCGTGACAAGACCGGCGCGGTCCTGCGCCTGCGCGACCGGCTTGACCGGCTTTATCAGGGCCGCCCGGCCGATGCCGCCGCCGACCGCGCCTTCGCCGCTGTGGTCGAGGCGTTCGAGATGCCCCGCGCCCTGCCGGATGCCCTGCTGGAAGGCATGGCCTGGGACGCGCAGGGTCGCCGCTATGCCGACCTCTCCGGCGTTCTCGACTATTCCGCCCGCGTCGCCGCCGCCGTGGGCGCGATGATGTGCGTGCTGATGCATGTGCGCGAGGCCGATGCGCTCTCCCGCGCCTGCGACCTTGGCCTTGCCATGCAACTCACCAACATCGCCCGCGACGTGGGCGAAGATGCGCGGGCGGGCCGTCTCTACCTGCCGCTCGACTGGCTGCGGGCCGAGGGCATTGAGCCGGAACGCTTCCTCGCCGACCCGCAATCCACGCCTGCGATCCGCGCCGCGACCCGACGGCTGCTGGCCAAGGCCGACCAGCTTTACCGCCGGTCCGAGGCCGGGGTCCGCGCGCTGCCGCCTGCCTGCCGACCCGGCATCATGGCCGCGCGCCATATCTATGCCGGGATCGGCCGAGAGGTGGCGCGCCAGGGCTTCGACAGTGTCACCGCGCGGGCGCGGACCAGCCGTGGCCGGAAACTCGGCTGGCTGATGCTCGCGGGCACCCATGCGGCGGGCCTCTCGCTCATGCCGCGCGCCCCCACGCTCCACGCCCCGGCCGAGCCCGAGGTTGCCTTCCTGGTCCAGGCCGCCGCCCGCAGCCAGCCCGGCCGCGCCCGCAGCGAGGCGCTGCTCGCCGTCCTCGCGCAGCTGGAAGCGCGCGACCGGGGCCTCTCGGCCTGACCGCCCCCCATTTTCTGTCCGCAAATATCCCCGCCGGAGGCACGTCCGAGCGGTTTTGCGTCCTTCACGCTAAACCGCGAGACAAAAGGCTTGCGCCGCAAGGCGCTCAATCCGACAGCCGCCCCAACCCGCGCCACCGCCGGGCAATCGGAACCCCCGCCCGCGCTCCGCCGTTGAGACTTGGCGTCATCTGGCCTATGTGGGGCGCAATGGGGGGCGATCATGGATTACGGGCTGTTCTTCACCTATCTCGCCGCCTGCGTGGCGCCTGCGATGACGGGCGCGCTGTTTCCGCCGGGACCCTGGTATCAGGCCTTGCGCAAACCGTCCTGGACGCCCCCGAACTGGGCCTTTCCCGTGGCCTGGACCACGCTTTACCTGCTGATGTCCGCTGCCGCCGCCCGCGCTGCGGGCTTTGCTGGGGCCGAGCTTGGCCTTGCGCTCTGGTCAGTGCAGATCGCTTTCAACACGCTCTGGACCCCGGTGTTCTTCGGCCTTCGCCGGATGAAGCTGGCGCTCGGAGTGCTGGGCGCGCTCTGGCTTGCGGTGGCCGCAACGCTGGTCGCCTTCTTCCGGGTGGACGGCTGGGCCGGGGTCCTGTTCCTGCCCTATCTCGCCTGGGTGACGGTCGCCTTCGCGCTGAACCTTGCGGTCCTGCGGCTGAACCCCGACCAGGCCGCACCCGCACCGACGGGCGCTCCCCCCCGCTGAGAGCGGCAGAAGCCGCGCGCCAGGACCAGATGGGCTCGGGTTAACACCAGGTTAACGCCCGCAACCAAGTCATTGGAAAAAATGGCTTTGCAGAAATTGTCCACCGTGGACACCCCCTTGCGGCGGCCCCGCCTCCGCCCATCCTCCCCGCCCCAGGTTGCGCGGGCATTTCCCGGCGTGTATCACCCCTGAAAAGCCTTGCCCTAGGGAGAAGCAGAATGCGTCGCGTCGTGGTCACCGGCCTGGGAATGGTCACCCCCCTGGCCTCGGGCGTGGAAGAGACCTGGAGCCGCCTTCTCGCTGGCCAGTCCGGGGCGGGGACGATCACCAAGTTCGACACCTCGAACGTCGTGACCCAGTACGCCTGCGAGATCCCGATGGGCGACGGCAGCGACGGGACCTTCAACCCCGACGACTGGATGGAGCCGAAAGAGCAGCGCAAGGTCGACGACTTCATCATCTACGGGATGGCCGCCGCCGTGCAGGCCGTCCGCGACGCCGGCTGGGAGGCCCCCTCCGAGGACGAGCGGCTGCGGACCGGGGTGATGATCGGCTCGGGGATCGGCGGGCTGAACTCGATCGCGGAAACGGCGGTCCTGATCAAGGAGAAGGGGCCGAAGCGGGTGTCGCCCTTCTTCATCCCCGGCGCGCTGATCAACCTCGTCTCGGGTCAGGTCTCGATCCGCTACGGCTTCAAGGGGCCGAACCACGCGGTCGTGACCGCCTGCTCGACCGGGGCCCATGCCATCGGCGACGCGGCCCGGCTGATCGCTTTCGGGGATGCCGATGTGATGGTCGCGGGCGGGGCGGAAAGCCCGATCTCGGAAATCGGGATCGCCGGCTTCAACGCCTGCAAGGCCCTGTCCACCAAGCGCGCGGACGAGCCGCAGAAAGCCAGCCGCCCCTATGACGCCGACCGCGACGGATTCGTGATGGGCGAAGGCGCGGGCTGCGTCGTCCTGGAGGAATACGAACACGCCAAGGCCCGGGGCGCCAAGATCTATTGCGAGGTGCTGGGTTACGGCCTCTCGGGCGATGCCTACCATATCACCGCGCCCAGCGAGGACGGGGACGGCGGCTTCCGCTCGATGTCGGCCGCCTTGAAGCGGGCGGGGCTGCAGGCCAGCGACATCGATTACATCAATGCCCACGGGACCAGCACGATGGCCGACACCATCGAGCTGGGCGCGGTGGAGCGCCTGCTGGGCGAGCATGCGCCGAACGTCACCATGTCCTCGACCAAGTCGTCGATCGGGCACCTTCTGGGGGCTGCGGGCGCGGTCGAGGCGATCTTCTGTGTGCTGGCAATCCGCGACCAGGTCGCCCCGCCGACGATCAACCTGGACAATCCGGCGGTTCAGCCGAAACTGGACCTCGCCCCGAACAAGGCCGTCCGCCGCAAGATCGACGTGGCCCTGTCGAACAGCTTCGGCTTCGGCGGCACCAATGCCTCGCTCATCCTTGGCAAGGTGCGCTGAGGCATGTGGAAATCCGTCGCCTCGAACGCGCTGACGCTGTTTGTCGTGATCCTGATCGCGCTGGCGGCGCTGGTGGCCTGGGGGCGGAACGAGTTCGTCAAGCCGGGGCCCCTGGCCCAGCCGATCTGCCTGCAGGTCGAACGGGGTGCGAGCCTCAGCGGGGTCAGCCGCAACCTCGAGGAGCGGGGCGCGATCAGCGATGCGCGGATCTTCCGCATCGGGGCGGAATATTCCGACCGGGCGGATGATCTGAAATTCGGCAGCTACAAGGTCCCGGCCGGGGCCAGCATGGAGCAGGTGCTGGAGGCGATTACCTCGAGTGGCCGGTCGACCTGCGGGCGCGACCTGAACTTCCGCATCGGGGTCGCCAAGGCCGATGTGATCCTGAGCGAGCTGGACCTGACCACGAACGACTATGTCGAGGTCGCCCGCTTCGATGCCGGAGTCGAGACGCTGCCCACCGAGTACACCGAGGTCGCGGACGATCCCGCGCTTGTCTTCCGGGTGACGGTGGCCGAGGGCGTGACCAGCTGGCAGATCGTCGACGCGCTGAAGAAGGCGGATTTCCTGCAAGGTTCGCTTGAGACGGTGCCGCCCGAGGGGACGCTTGCCCCCGGCGGCTATGAGCCGGTTCGGGGCTCGGAGCGCGGGGCTCTCATCGCCGAGATGTCGGAGCGGCAGTCGCGCGTCCTGGCCGAGGCCTGGGAGGAGCGGGCCGAGGGCTTGCCCTATGACACGCCGGAAGAGGCGCTGATCATGGCCTCGATCATCGAGAAGGAAACCTCGATACCCGAGGAGCGGGGCCGGGTTGCCAGCGTCTTCGTCAACCGTCTGCGTCAGGGGATGCGGCTTCAGACTGACCCGACCGTGATCTACGGGATCACCAAGGGCGAAAGCGTGCTGGGGCGGGGCCTGCGCCAAAGTGAGCTGCGGCGCGAGACGCCGTGGAACACCTATGTGATCGACGGCCTGCCGCCAACCCCCATCGCCAATCCGGGCTCGGAGTCGATTCGGGCGGCGCTGAACCCGGATGCGACGGACTATCTGTTCTTCGTGGCCGATGGCACCGGCGGCCATGCCTTTGCCGAAACGCTGGACGAACATAACCGCAACGTCGCCCGCTGGCGCCAGATCGAGGCTGAGCGGGGGGCGGAAGGGACGACGGGCGTGCAGGGGGAATAGTTAACGCCGCGTTACCGCCGCGTTCGGATAACCACTTGATCTGACGTGATTTTCTCTTGACTTGCCGCGCGGTCTGATGTAGACATTGTGACATGCTAGAAGAAGTGTCGAAGCGGCCCGGGGTGCCTCCCCGCAGGCCGCTTTTTCATTTCCTGGCGCTGGGGCGGCATGGGGGTGTCGGGTCTAGATGACTTTTCAATTCTTGGGGGAGGGTCCCAGCGCGGAGGACGTGCTGGGGACGACGGAACAGTTGTACGGCCTGGCCGTGATGGAGCTTTACCGCACCATCACCGCGGTCCGGTCCGGGGAATTCACCGAAATCAGGGCAGCGCAGACGGCGATCCGCGATCTTCGCGCGACGGCGGTGCAAGTGCTGGAGGAAAGGGGCAAAGTTGACAAACTCCGCAAGCAGATTGCCGGCCATGTCGGGGCCGGAGGGGCTCTCGACCTTGACGAGGCCCGAGCTGAAATCGGGCGCCGCCTGGCTTGCCTCCGCCACGCCGGAGGAGGTGGATGAATTCCTCTCGGGGCTGAGCCAGAATGCGTTGCTGGCGCTGCCCTGGGTGTTCGAGTTCTGGGCGCTGCCGCATCAGCTGCCGCCGCGGGGGGCCTGGAAGACCTGGGTCATCATGGGCGGGCGCGGCGCGGGCAAGACGCGGGCCGGGTCGGAATGGGTGCGGGCGCAGGTGGAAGGCGCGGCTCCGGCGGACCCTGGCAAGTGCCGCCGGGTGGCGCTGGTGGGCGAGACGATCGACCAGGTGCGCGACGTGATGGTGCTGGGGGAAAGCGGGATCGTGGCCTGTTCTCCGCCTGACCGGAAGCCGGAATGGCTGGCGTCGAAGAACCAGCTGGTCTGGCCGAACGGGGCGATGGCGCAGGTGTTTTCCGCGCATGAGCCGGAGGCGATGCGGGGGCCGCAGTTCGATGCCGCCTGGGCGGATGAGTTGGGCAAGTGGAAGAAGGGGGCCGAGGCCTGGGACCAGCTGCAGTTCGCGCTGCGGCTGGGCAAGAACCCGCAGGCGGTGGTGACGACGACTCCGCGCAATGTGGGGGTGTTGAAGGCGATCCTGAAGAACCCGTCCTCGGTGGTGACCCATGCGCCGACCGAGGCGAACCGGGCCTATCTGGCGGAAAGTTTCCTGGCCGAGGTGCAGGCGCGCTATGGCGGCACGCGGTTTGGTCGGCAAGAGCTGGACGGCGTGCTGGTCGAGGATGAGGAGGGGGCGCTTTGGACCCAGGCGATGCTGGAGGCGGCGCGTGTGGACGAGGTGCCGGTCTTCAACCGGGTGGTGGTGGCGGTGGACCCTCCGGTCACGTCGATGAAGTCGAGCGACGAGTGCGGGATCGTGGTCGTGGCCGCGGATACGCGCGGGGAGCCGAAGGACTGGCGCGCGGTGGTGCTGGAGGATGCCTCGGTCAAGGGCGCCACGCCCGAGGGCTGGGCGCGGGCGGCGCTGGCGGCGATGGAGCGGCATGGAGCAGATCGCCTCGTGGCCGAGGTGAACCAGGGCGGCGACCTGGTGGAGCAGATGGTGCGGATGATCGACCCGCTGGTGCCCTATCGCGGGGTCCATGCGACCCGGTCGAAGATGCTGCGCGCCGAGCCGGTGGCGGCCTTGTACGAGCAGGGGCGGGTCAAGCATCTGCGGGGCCTTGGCGCGCTGGAGGACCAGCTGGTGCGGATGACGGCAGTTGGCTGGCAGGGGGCGGGCTCGCCCGACCGGCTGGATGCGCTGGTCTGGGCGCTGACCGATCTGATGATCGCCCCGTTGCAGGGCGGACGACCCAGCGTACGGTCACTTTAAGGGATTTAGGGACTTTGCAGGTCATATGGCCGGGCGCGTCAGGCAGCCCGGGTGGTCGGGCACTGCCCGTGGCATGAAGGAGCGCGAGATGTTCGATTTTTTGCGGAAGGCGCCGGTTCAGGCGGTTCCGGAACGCAAGGCAAGTGCCGTGGGTCGGGTGATCGCCTGGGGCAATGCGGGCCGCGTGGCCTGGAGCCCTCGGGACACGTCCAGCCTGACACGGACGGGGTTCCAGGGCAACCCGGTGGGCTTCCGGGTGGTGCGGCTGATCGCCGAGGCGGCGGCGGCGCTGCCCCTGGTCTGCCAGACGCATGAACAGCGGTTCGAGACCCATCCGGTGCTGGACCTGATCAGCCGCCCCAATGGCGCGCAGGGGCGGGCGGAGTTCCTGGAGGCGGTCTATGGCTATCTCCTTTTGGCCGGGAATGCCTATGTCGAGGCGGTGCCGGGTGTCTCCGCCGTGCCGGGCGAGCTGCATGTGCTGCGGTCGGACCGGATGAACCTGGTGCCGGGCGCGGATGGCTGGCCGGTGGCCTATGACTATACCGTCAGCGGGCGGACGCATCGCTATGACGTGACGGGCGAGAGGAGCCCGATCTGCCACCTGAAGACTTTCCACCCGCAGGACGACCACTATGGCTTCTCGCCCATGCAGGCGGCGGCGGTGGCGGTGGATGTGCATAACTCGGCGTCGAGCTGGTCGAAGGCGCTTTTGGACAACGCGGCGCGGCCTTCGGGGGCGATTGTCTACAAGGGCGCGGATGGGGCGGCCTCGCTGTCGTCGGACCAGTACGAGCGGCTGGTGAGCGAGATGGAGGCGCATCATCAGGGGGCCCGGAACGCGGGGCGGCCGATGCTGCTGGAGGGGGGCCTTGACTGGAAGCCGATGGGATTTTCGCCGTCGGACATGGAGTTCCAGAAGACCAAGGAAGCCGCGGCGCGGGAGATCGCGATTGCCTTCGGCGTGCCGCCGATGCTGCTGGGGATCCCTGGCGACGCGACCTATTCGAATTACCAGGAGGCGAACCGGGCGTTCTACCGGCTGACCGTCCTGCCCCTGGCGACGAAGGTCATGGCGGACCTCGCGCATTGGCTTTCGGGGTTCGCGGGCGAGGCTGTGGATCTGAAGCCCGACCTTGACCAGGTGCCGGCGCTGGCGGCGGAGCGCGATCAGCTTTGGGCGCGGGTCGGGGCCTCGGACTTCCTGACGGTGGCGGAGAAGCGGATGCTGCTGGGCCTGCCGAAGCTGGCGGAGGGCGAATGACGGCGCGGCGGGGCGAGAGCGGCTCACGCTTCGTCTACGAAAGTTTCGACGCGGCGGCAGCGCGGATCGAGGCCAACGAGCGGGTGGCCGAGCAGCGCTGGGCGGGGCTGGAGTACCGGCTGGGGCTGATCGAGGCCACGCTGGAACGGCTGGAAAAGAGGATCTGGGTCGGCGTCTACGGTGTGGCGGCGTTCCTGATGGCGCAGATGGCCGAGACGGTCATCCAGGCAGCGATGAGGTGAGGCGATGACGGATTACGGAGCGCCCGAGCGCAAGTTCCACCGGCCCGACAAGGGGTTGGTGGTCAGCGAGGGGCATGTGGTGGAAGGCTATGCCTCGCTTTTCGGCAAGACCGACCAGGGCGGGGACATCGTGCAGAAGGGCGCTTATGCCGAAAGCCTGAAGCGGCTGGCGGCAAAGGGCAGCCGGGTCAAGATGCTGTGGCAGCACGATCCGGGCCAGCCCATCGGCGTCTGGGACGAAGTGCGCGAGGATGCCGCAGGCCTTTGGGTCAAGGGGCGCATCCTGACCGAAGTGGAGCGGGGCCGCGAGGTGGCGGCGCTGGTCCAGGCGGGGGCGATCGACGGGCTGTCCATCGGCTACCGCACGGTCAAGGCGGAACGCGACGGCAAGGGTCAGCGCCTTCTGTCGGAGCTGGAGCTTTGGGAGGTTTCGCTGGTGACCTTCCCGATGCTTCCCGAAGCGCGGGTCGCGGCCAAGGCGAGCGCCTGGGACGACGACTGGCGCGACATGGCGGCGGTCTTCGAGGACGCGCGCCGCGAGTTGGCCGGGCGATAGCGCGGGCCGTCCACAAGTAAGGAAAGGGTGTTCGGAAATGACCGAGACGAAGGCTCGGGCCGGGGAAGGTTTGTCCCAGGTCCAATCGCCGGCCGCGGAGGCTAAGGCCGCCATGGCCGGTTTCCTGAAGGAATTCAGCAGCTTTCAGGAAGAAGTGAAATCCACGCTGAAACATCAGGAAGAGCGACTGACCATGCTGAACGCAAAGACGATGTCCTATGGCCGCCCGGCGCTTTCGGCCCGTGCGGAGGTCGAGGCCCCGCATCAGAAGGCGTTCAACGCCTATCTGCGGACCGGCGACGATGACGGCCTGCGCGGCCTGACCCTGGAAGGCAAGGCGATGTCGACCGCCGTGGCCGCCGACGGGGGCTATCTGGTCGATCCGCAGACCGCGGACCGCATCCAGTCGATGCTGCTGTCGACCTCGTCGCTGCGGTCGATTGCGAACGTGGTGCAGGTCGAGGCGACCTCGTTCGACGTGATCGTCGACCGCAGCGAAGTGGGCTCGGGCTGGGCGACCGAGACTGCGGCCACCACCGAGACCGCGACCCCGGTGATCGAGCGCATCTCGATCAAGCTGCATGAGCTGGCGGCGATGCCCAAGGCCTCGCAGCGTCTGCTGGACGACAGCGCCTTCGACGTCGAGGGCTGGCTGGCCGAGAAGATCGCGACCCGCTTCATCCGCGCCGAGGCTGCGGCCTTCATCAACGGCGACGGCGTGGACAAGCCGAAGGGGATCCTGCTGCCGACCAAGGTGGCGAACGCGTCCTGGACCTGGGGTCAGATCGGCTATATCCCGACCGGCGCGGCGGCGGATTTCGCGGCGACCAACGCGGTCGACTGCATCGTCAACCTGGTCTACGCGCTGGGCGCCGACTATCGCGCCAATGCGGCTTTCGTGATGAACTCGAAGACCGTGGGCGCGGTACGCAAGATGAAGGACGCCGACGGCCGCTTCATGTGGTCGGATGGTCTGGCGGCGAACGAGCCCGCGCGTCTGATGGGCTATCCGGTGCTGGTGTCGGAAGACATGCCCGACGTGGGCGCGAACACCTATCCCATCGCCTTCGGCGACTTCCGCGCGGCCTACACCATCGCGGAACGCCCGGACCTGCGGATCCTGCGTGACCCGTTCAGCGCCAAGCCGAACGTTCTGTTCTACGCCAACAAGCGCGTGGGCGGGGACATCACCGACTATGCGGCGATCAAGCTGCTGAAGGTCGCCGTTTCCTGATGAGACTGGCCCGGTCCCTTTGGGGGCCGGGCCGCACCTGCCTCAATGACCCGGCCGCTGGCGGAGATCTGACATGATGTTGACCGAAGAAACTCCGGTGCCGTCGCTGGCGCTGCCGGTGGAAGAGATGAAGGACCATCTGCGGATGGGGTCGGGGTTCGCCGACGACGGGCTGCAGGACGGGCTGATCGAGACCTACCTTCGTGCGGCGCTTGCGGCGATCGAGGGGCGGATCGGCAAGATGCTGTTCCAGCGCCGGTTCCTCTGGGTCGTGGAGTGCTGGCGCGAGGACGAGCAGGCGCTGCCGGTCTCGCCCGTGTCCTCGGTGGCGAGCGTGACGCTGGTCGATGCGGCGGGGGGCGAGGTTGTTGTCCCGGCGTCAGCCTATCGACTGGTCAAGGACCTGCATCGGCCGCGGCTGGCGGGGAAAGGGTCGGCGCTGCCGGTGATCCCGAGTGACGGTGTGGCGAAGGTCCTGTTCGACGCGGGCTTCGGTCCATCCTGGACTGACATTCCGGTCGATCTGCGGCAGGCGGTGCTGCTGCTGGCCGGAGAATACTACGAGCACCGGCACGACGACGGCGCGCAGGCAGCGGGGCTGCCCTTCGGCGTGGTCACGCTGATCGAGCGGTGGCGGACGGTGCGGATCCTGGGTGGAGGCAAGCAATGAACGCGCCGCATCTGAACCGGGCGCTCGTGCTGGAGGGGGTCGTCAGGACCCCGGATGGCGCGGGCGGTTTCAGCTCGGCCTGGACGCCGCTGGGCACGCTTTGGGCCGAGGTGCTGCCGGGGTCGGGCAGCGATACGCTGGGCGAGGAGCGGATGCTTTCGGCGGTGCCTTATCGGATTACGGTCCGGGGGGCGGCGGTCGGGTCGGACTCGCGCCCGAAGGCCGGGCAGCGGTTCCGCGAGGGAACGCGGCTGTTCCTGATCCAGGCAGTGACGGAACGCGACCAGTTCGGCCGCTATCTGACCTGTTTCGCCCGCGAGGAGGTGCCGAAATGAGCTATGGTGCAGCACCCGCCCTGCAGACGGCGGTCTTCCAGCGGCTGTCGGCCTGGCCCGCGCTGGCGGGCGTGGCGATCTATGACGCCGTGCCGCCGAATGTCACCGGGACCTTTGTCCTGATCGGTCCCGAGGAGGCGCGGGACCAGTCCGACAAGACCGGGGCAGGGGCCGAGCATCAGATGGTGATCAGCGTGATCACCGATGCGACGGGCTTCCTGTCAATCAAGACCATCGCCGCCGACATCTCAGACGCGCTGATCGGGGCGACCCTGACGCTGAGCCGCGGTTTTCTGGTGAGCCTTTTCTTCGTCCGTGCCTCGGCCCGCCGGATCGAAGAGGGCGAGACACGCCGGATCGACCTGACCTTCCGGGCGCGGGTGCAGTTGTAACCCGGCGCCCCCACCCCCAGCCCCTCCCCACGCAGGGGGAGGGGAGGCGCCACGCGCCACCTTTCATCCCATGACGGAGAGCGAACATGGCTGTGCAAAGCGGCAAGGATCTGCTGATCAAGATCGACCAGACGGGGGACGGCCAGTTCGTCACCATCGCGGGGCTGCGCGCCACGCGGATCAGCTTCAACACGGAATCGGTGGACGTCACCAGCCTGGAAAGCCAGGGCGGCTGGCGCGAGCTGCTGGCGGGGGCAGGGGTGAAGTCGGCGTCGATCTCGGGCTCGGGCGTGTTCCGGGACGAGAACACGGACGAACGCGCCCGGCAGGTGTTCTTCAACGGCGAGATCCCCGATTTCCAGGTGGTGATCCCGAGCTTTGGCGTGATCGAGGGGCCGTTCCAGATCACCTCGATCGAATATGCGGGCAGCCACAACGACGAGGCGACCTACGAGATGGCCATGGCCTCGGCCGGGGCGCTGACCTTCACGGCGCTCTGATGGCGAACCCCTGGGCCGGAGAGGTGGCGATCTGGCTGGATGGCCAGCGCCATGTGGCGAAGCTGACGCTGGGGGCGCTGGCCGAGCTGGAAGAGACGCTGGAGACCGGGTCGCTTCTAGACCTGGTGCAGCGGTTCGAGGAGCGGCGGTTTTCCACCCGCGACGTGCTGGCGCTCATCGTGGCCGGGTTGCGGGGCGGTGGCTGGCAGGGCACGGCGGCCGATCTTCTGCGGGTCGAGATCGGCGGTGGTCCGGTCGAGGCGGCGCGAGCGGCGGCCGAGCTTTTGGCGCGGGCCTTCGCGCTGCCGGAAGAGAAATGAGCGGGATCGACTGGCGCGGGCTGCTGCAGGCGGGCCTGCACGGGCTGGGTCTGGAGCCTGCGGTCTTCTGGCGTCTGACGCCGGTGGAGTTGCGGATCATGCTGGGGCGGGAGGGTCTGGTCCCGCCCCTGACACGCGCGCGGCTGGCCGAGCTGGCCGCGGCGTTCCCGGATGTGAGGAAGGATCAGGGCGATGGCGGATTTCGGAACGATGCAGGAGCAGCTCCAGGCGCTTGAGGCGCAGCTGGGATCGTCCGTATCGATGGTGGCGGCGTTCGACGGGGAACTGGCCCGGATGCGCGAGACGATGGTCTTTACCGGGCGCGAGGTGAACACCCTTTCGAGCGGGATCAGCGGGGGCCTGCGGAAGGCGTTCGACGGGCTGGTCTTCGACGGCATGAAGTTGAACGACGCGCTGAAGTCGGTCGCCAACACCATCGTCGACACGCTCTATTCCATCGCGATGAAGCCAGTGACGGGCGCGCTGGGCGGGCTTCTGGCGCAGGGCGTGGCGGGCGTCATGGGGGCGGGGACGCCCTTTGCCAATGGCGGGGCGTTCAGCCAGGGCCGGGTGATGCCCTTTGCGAAGGGCGGGGTCGTGTCCTCGCCCACCGGGTTCCCTATGCGGGGTGGGATGGGGCTGATGGGCGAGGCGGGTCCGGAGGCGATCATGCCGCTGACCCGTGGCCCGGACGGGCGGCTGGGTGTGCAGGCCGCCGGGGGCAGGGCGGTGAACGTGGTGATGAACATCACGACGCCTGATGTGCAGGGCTTCCAGCGCAGCCAGAGCCAGGTTGCCGCCCAGGTCAGCCGCGCCCTGTCGCGCGGTCAACGCAATCGCTGAGGAAAAGTCATGGCCTTTCACGAGATACGTTTCCCGGCAAACCTGAGCTTCGGCTCGGTCGGCGGGCCCGAGCGAAGGACCGAGATCGTCACGCTGGCGAACGGGTTCGAGGAGCGGAACACGCCCTGGGCCCATTCCCGCCGACGCTATGATGCGGGTGTCGGCCTGCGGTCGCTGGACGACGTCGCGATGCTGATCGCCTTCTTCGAGGCGCGGGCGGGGCAGTTGCATGGGTTCCGCTGGAAGGACTGGTCCGATTACAAGTCCTGCCTGCCCTCGGCCATTCCCGGGCCGGAGGACCAGCTGATCGGCATCGGCGACGGTGTGACCCAGGTCTTCCAGCTGCAGAAGACCTATGTCTCGGGACTTGAGACCTACACGCGGCCGATCCGCAAGCCGGTGGTGGGGACGGTGGTCGTGGCTTTGGCCGGCGACCGGAAAGTCGAGGGCGCGGAGTTTTCGGTCGCGGCCGAAACCGGGGCGATCACCTTCGCGATCCCGCCGGATCTGGGGACGCGGATCACCGCCGGATTCGAATTCGACGTGCCGGTGCGGTTCGATACCGATGCGATCCAGACCTCGGTTGCGTCTTTCCAGGCGGGGGAAGTGCCTACCGTCCCGGTGGTGGAGATCCGGCTATGAGCGGCGATGCGCTGTACGAGCATCTGGAAAGCGGGGCGACGACCGTCTGCAGGGCCTGGACCGTAACGCGACGGGACGGGCAGGTCCTGGGCTTCACTGACCACGACCGCGACCTGGTGGTGCGGGGCGTGAGCTGCCGCGCCGACACCGGGATGACTGCACGGGCCTTGCAGCAGACTACGGGGCTGTCGGTCGACAATTCGGAAGCCTTCGGCGCCTTGAGTGCCGCGGCGATCACCGAGGCGGATATTCTGGCGGGGCGCTTCGACGGGGCCGAGGTTCGCGCCTTCCTGGTCAACTGGGCGAATCCAGAGGAGCATCTGGAGCAGTTCCGCGGCTCGCTGGGCGAGATCGAGCGGTCTGGCGGCAGTTTTCGGGCCGAGCTGCGCGGGCTGTCGGAAATTCTGAACCAGCCGCAGGGTCAGGCCTATCTGCCGCGCTGTTCGGCCGTGCTGGGCGATGTTCGCTGCAGGTTCCAGACTGACCAGCCGGGCTATTTCGCCGAGTTGGCGGTGGACCGGGTCACGGACCGCCGGGTCTTCGACTTCACCTCTTTCGGCGGGTTCGACCCTGGCTGGTTCACCCATGGCCGGTTCGAGGTACTGAACGGGGCGGCGGCGGGACTGGTCGGGCTCGTCAAGGCCGATACCTTGGACGGCGACGTCCGCCGGATCGAGCTTTGGCAGTCGGTCACGGCCGAAATCGCGCGGGGGGATCGGGTGCGCATCCTCGCCGGGTGCGACAAGACGGCCGAGACTTGCCGGATGAAGTTCGCCAATTTCCTGAACTTCCGCGGTTTCCCCCATATTCCGGGCGAGGACTGGCTGGCCTCTTATCCGGTTCCCGGGCGGCCGAATGTGGGCGGGCGCCGTGCGACGGGGGCAGGGCGGTGAGGGTGGGCCAGCGGGTCGTTGCCGAGGCGCGTGCATGGCTTGGAACGCCCTACCAGCACCAGGCGAGCGTTCAGGGCGCGGGCGCGGATTGCCTGGGTCTGCTGCGGGGTATCTGGCGCAGAATCTACGGGGTAGAGCCCGAGCCAGTGCCGCCCTATACCGAGGACTGGGCCGAGCCGGACCGGCGCGAGGTCCTGCTGGAGGCCGCGCGGCGCTGGCTGCGCGAGCGGCCTCTTGCCAGCGAGGCGCCAGGTGACGTGCTGCTGTTCCGTATGCGGACCGGCGGTATCGCCAAGCATCTTGGCGTGCAGTCCCAGACCGGGCCGGAGCCCCGCTTCATCCATTCCTACAGCGGACAGGGCGTCGTCGAAAGCCCCCTGTCGCTCCCCTGGCGGCGCCGGATCGTCGCAAGGTTCGCCTTTCCTGAAGGAGCCGATTGAATGGCAACTCTACTTCTTTCGGCCGCCGGAGCCGCCCTCGGTGCGGGGTTCGGAGGCACAGTCCTTGGCCTTTCTGGTGCCGTCATCGGTCGCGCGATCGGGGCCACCCTTGGACGCGTGATCGACCAGCGGCTTCTGGGCGCTGGCTCGGACCCGGTGGACATGGGGCGCGTCGACCGGCTGCGGCTGACCGGGGCCGGGGAGGGGGCAGCGATCGGTCAGCTCTGGGGCCGGATGCGGCTGGCAGGCCAGGTGATCTGGGCGACGGAATTCCAGGAGTCCGTCCAGCGCCGCCGTGCCGGCAAGGGTGCGCCGAAGCCGAAGATCAACGAATACAGCTATTCGGTCAGCCTTGCGATTGCCCTTTGCGAGGGCGAGATCCTGCGGATTGGACGGATCTGGGCGGATGGCAACGAGATCTCCGCGAATGATCTGAACCTGCGGGTCTATACAGGCAGCGAGACGCAGTTGCCCGATGCGCTGATCGAGGCGGTCGAAGGACAGGGCCGTGCCCCTGCCTATCGCGGGCTGGCCTATGTCGTGATCGAGGACCTGGAGCTTGCCCCCTATGGCAACCGGGTCCCGCAGTTCAGTTTCGAGGTGGTCCGGGCGGCGCAGGGGCTGGCGGTGGCCGAGGGCTCGACGCTGGACACCGCGGTGGCGGCGGTGGCCCTGATTCCCGGAACCGGGGAATACAGCCTGGCGACGACGCCGGTGCATTACGCCGAGGCGCCGGGGCGTAACCGCTCGGCCAACGTACATTCGCCCTCGGGGCAGACCGACTTCGCCACGAGCCTGGAGCAGCTTTCGGCCGAACTGCCGGGCACCAGGTCGGTGTCGTTGGTGGTGTCCTGGTTCGGCGACGATCTGCGTTGCGGCCTCTGCAGCCTGCGACCGAAGGTCGAGCAGCGGCTGCGTGACGGGATCCCGATGCGGTGGCGGGCGGGCGGTATCGACCGTGCTTCTGCCCTGGAGGTGCCGAAGGTCGATGGCAGGTCGATCTATGGCGGCTCGCCTGCTGATGGTTCGGTGATCGAAGCCATCCGCGCCATACGGGCGACCGGCAAGGAGGTCATGTTCTACCCGTTCATCCTGATGGACCAGATCGAGGGCAACACGCTGCCCGACCCCTGGACCGGCGCCGCGACCCAGCCCAAGCTGCCTTGGCGCGGGCGGGTGACCCTGTCGGTCGCGCCGGGCCGCGAGGGCTCGCCAGATCGGACGGCCGCTGCTGCCGCCGAGGTTGCGACGTTCTTCGGTGCGGCCCAGGCTGCGGATTTCATCGTCGATGGCGACGAGATCCGGTATACCGGCGCGGAGGACTGGGGCTACCGGCGGTTCATCCTGCATTATGCGAAGCTCTGTGCCCTGGCGGGAGGGGTCGACGCCTTCTGCATCGGGTCCGAGATGCGCTCTCTGACCCAGATTCGCGGAGCTGGCGACAGCTTTCCGGCAGTGACCGCCTTGCGTCAGCTGGCGCAGGATGTCCGGGCGATCCTCGGGCCAGAAACCAAGATCAGCTATGCGGCCGACTGGTCCGAGTACTTTGGCTACCATGTGGATGGAAATGTCTATTTCCACCTCGACCCACTTTGGGCCGATCCGCAGATCGATTTCATCGGCATCGACAACTACATGCCGATTTCGGACTGGCGCGAGGGTGAAGACCACGCCGACGCTGGCTGGGGTGCGATCTACGACCTCGATTACCTCAAGGCGAACATCGCCGGAGGCGAGGGGTTCGACTGGTTCTATGACAGCCCCGAGGGCGCCGCGGCGCAGCGCCGACTGCCGATCAAGGACGGCGCCTTCGGCGAGGATTGGATCTTCCGGTACAAGGACTTGCGATCCTGGTGGTCGAACCTCCACCATGATCGGGTCGATGGTCTGCGCAGCTCTGATCCAACCGCGTGGGTGCCCGGATCCAAGCCGATCCGATTTACCGAATATGGGTGTGCGGCCATCGACAAGGGCACCAACCAGCCGAACCGCTTCCTTGACGAGGCGTCTTCGGAATCCGGCGTGCCGGTCTGGTCCAACGGTCGCCGCGATGACCTGATCCAGATGCAGTATCTGCTGGCCATCAATGGCTTCTGGCGTGACGAGGCGAACAACCCGATCTCGGCCTTGTACGGTGGCCCGATGCTCGACATGGACCGCGCGCATGTCTGGGCGTGGGATGCAAGACCCTTCCCCGAATTCCCGGGCCAGACCGAAGTGTGGAGTGATGGGGCGAACTATGCCCGGGGGCACTGGCTGAACGGTCGGGCTACGAACCAGCCGCTGGATCAGGTCGTTGCCGAGATCTGCCAAAGGTCGGGCCTGGCTGGCGTCGATACCTCGGAGCTGTTCGGACTCGTGCGTGGGTTCCAGCAGGCGGATGTGACCTCGGCCCGCGCGGTCTTGCAGCCCTTGATGCTGGCCTTCGGCTTCGACGTGATCGAACGGAACGGGGTGCTGGTCTTCCGTAGCCGAAGCGGTCGGGTCGATGCCGTGATGGGTGAAGATGATCTGGTCCTGGTGCCGGATCTGAACGGCAGTTTCGAGACGACCCGAGCCGGAGAGGCTGAGGCGTCGGGCCAAGTGCGGCTGGGCTTCGTCGACGCGCAGTCCAGTTACGAGACCCGGTTCGCGGAAGCCCGCTTTCCTGACGAAGTCGCGCGCGGCGTGTCCCAGACGGACCTGTCCCTTGCTCTTACGAGGGCGGAGGGTCAGCGAACCGTCGAGCGCTGGCTTGCCGAAGCCAGGGTCGCGCGAGACGCCGCCAGATTCGCGCTGCCCCGGTCGCGGCTGCGCATTGCTGCCGGTGATGTCGTTGAATACCAGGCGCAACGATACCGGATCGACCGCGTCGAGCAATCCGATGCCCAGTTGCTGGAGGCCGTTCGGATCGAGACTGGAGTCTACAGCCCATCGGCCGCTGGCGACGAGGTCGTCTCGGTCCGCGATTTCGTCCCGCCGGTTCCGGTCCTGCCGCTGTTCCTGGATCTTCCACTTCTTACCGGAGAGGAAGTGCCACATGCCCCGCGCGTTGCTGTCACCGCCGATCCATGGCCCGGCGCGGTCGCGGTCTGGTCGTCGGCGCAGGATGCAGGGTATGAGCTGAACCGCCTGATCACGGCTCCGGCGGTGGTGGGCGTGACGGAAAACATCCTTCCGGCTGCGCCTGTCGGGCTGTGGGATCGGGGTACGCCGCTTAGGGTCAAGCTGTCTTCTGGTGAATTGAGTTCGGCCAGCATGGATGCCGTTCTGAACGGGGCAAACCTGATGGCCATCGGGGATGGTGCGACCAGCAACTGGGAGCTTTTCCAGTTTGCCGACGCCCAGCTGGTCGCACCCGATACCTTCGAGTTGTCCACGCGACTGCGCGGACAGGCAGGCACGGATGGGGTCATGCCGGCGATCTGGCCGGTGGGCAGCACAGTCGTCCTGATCGACCTGGCGCTTTCCCAGATCGACCTGCCGCTTTCGGCGCGGGGTTTGGCCCGCCACTACAGGATCGGGACCACGGCGCGGGGCTATGACGATGTAAATGTCGTGACCAGGGTGGACGCCTTTGACGGTATCGGTCTGCGGCCTTATCCGGTGGCACATCTCCGTGTCAGTCCTGAGCCTTCGGGAAACATGGCTTTCAGCTGGAAGCGGCGGACCCGGATCAATGGCGACAGCTGGCAATCGGTCGAGGTTCCGCTGGGCGAAGAGCAGGAAGCGTACCTTGTCAGGATCATACAGTCTGACGCTATCGTGGCGGAGTACAGCACAACGCAGCCCGGCTTCGCCTATCTGGCCGACATGCGGGCGCAGGACGGCATAGCGGGAACCTTCCGGGTCGCCGTCGCCCAACAGTCCACCCTGTTTGGACCCGGACCCTTCCGTAGTCTCGAGATCGTTCCCTGATGCGCAAGGTTACCCTGTACGAAGTCGGCCTTCTAGCGCGAACGCTTCTAACGATGGCCGAGGCGGACTGGCCCGCGGCGGCCGCGCGGATCCTGCAAGAAACGCGCTGGGCGGCCGACTGT
>JBKHWC010000007.1:63430-74664 GCA_046569765.1 Alphaproteobacteria bacterium
GGAGATGGATCGATCACGGCCCGGTGCCTGACGTTGGCACCGGCGCCAGAACCCTTCTGCGACGATGCCCGGGTCCTTCGTGCCTTGCGGGCATCCTGCGATTCCCTGCTGATCCGTTCGGGGTCTTGATATCGGACATCACCGTTTTGCCAGTCGTCCTCGGGCCGAAATGTGGTAAAGGATGGCCTGGCAAGGAGAGACCATGATGTTCGAGACCAAGCCCAAGGTAACAGCCGTCGATCCGGTCTGGCGACGTGTCGGAGAAGAGGCAGTGGAAGCGATTCGGAACGAGCCGTTGCTCGGCGGATTGATCCATTCGGGACTTTTGCACCATTCGACGCTGGAGCGCGCGCTTGCCTATCGCTTCTCGCTGAAACTGGCCTCGGGCGAGATGAGCGAACAGATCCTGCGGGAAATCGCTGACCAGGCCTATGACAGCGATCCCGAGCTCGGCGCGGCCGCCCGCTCTGACCTCATGGCGGTGTACGAGCGCGACCAGGCATGCCATCGCTTTATCCAACCGCTGCTGTTCTTCAAAGGATATCAGGCGGTGCAGGCCTATCGTATCGGCCATTGGCTCTGGCGCACCGGCAGGATCGACTTGGCCTATTTCGTTCAGATGCGGGTGTCCGAGATGTTCGGCGTCGATATCCATCCCGCGGCCCGACTGGGCAAGGGTATCATGATCGACCACGCCCATTCCATCGTCATCGGCGAGACGGCGGTGGTTGGCGACAACGTCTCGATGCTGCATTCCGTCACCCTCGGCGGCACGGGCAAGGAGGACGGGGACCGGCATCCGAAGATCGGCAACGGCGTCCTGATCGGTGCCGGTGCCAAGGTGCTGGGGAACATCACCGTCGGGAAGTGCTCTCGCATCGCCGCTGGCTCGGTGGTTCTGCAGGACGTGCCGCCGAATTCGACCGTTGCCGGTGTTCCGGCGAAGGTCGTCGGCAAGGCCGGCTGCGCACAGCCCGCACTGACCATGGACCAGATCCTGCAGGGTGAGTGATCGCGGTTGCGGACCCTTTCACGATCTACCGTTGTGCGCCTCTCGGGACAGGCGATCTCGCTCTTCGCCCGCTTCATCACCGCGCCCCGCGCCGTCTGGCAGGGAATCGAGCCGGTGCAGAAGCAACGGGTCTATTTCGCAAACCATTCCTCGAACGGCGATTTCGTCCTCCTCTGGACGGTCCTTCCCCCTGCGCTTCGCAAACGGACCCGGCCAGTTGCCGCGCTGGATTACTGGCTGACATCCCGCCTCCGCGCCTTCATCGGACGGGACGTGTTCAACGCCGTGCTGATCGACCGCCACCCTGAACGACGCGCGCAGAACCCCGTCGACCAGATGGTCGAAGCGCTGGACCAGGGATCCTCGCTGATCCTGTTCCCGGAAGGCGGCCGGAACAGCTCGGACCAGCCGCTTTTGCCGTTCAAGTCCGGTCTCTATCACCTTGCCAAGGCGCGCCCCGAGGTGGACCTTGTGCCGGTCTGGATTGCCAACCTGAACCGCGTCATGCCGAAGGGCGAAATCATTCCTGTGCCATTGATCTGCACGCTGACCTTCGGCGCGCCCCTTCACCTCGCTTCGGACGAGTCGAAAGACGCCTTCCTCGTCCGCGCCTCGCAAGCCCTTCTCGCGCTGCAGCCGCAGGTCCAGCCTTGACGCCCCCGCATCTCCTCTGGCTCCTCGCCGGGGTGGGCGGCCTGCTGATCCTAGCCTCGATCCTGGGCGAGATCCTCCGGGCTTGGCTCTCTCCCACGGGCGAGAACCCGGTCATCGAGAACCTGAACGCCCGGATTTCGGCCTGGTGGGTGATGGTCATCCTGCTCGCCGTCGCTTTCCTGGCGGGCAAGCCCGGTGTTGTCCTCCTGTTCGCCCTCGCCTCCTTCGCGGCCCTGCGCGAGTTCCTCACCCTCACCCGCTACAGCCGCGCAGACCACTGGTCTTTGGTAGCCTGCTTCTTCCTTGTCCTGCCCCTGCAGTATTATTTCATCCTCATCGACTGGTACGGAATGTACTCTGTCTTCATCCCGGTCTACGTCTTCCTGCTGCTTCCGGTCGTCTCGGCCCTGCGCGGTTCGACCCGAGATTTCCTGGTCCGTGTGTCCGAGACGCAATGGGCCCTGATGGTCTGCGTCTACTGCGTCAGCCATGTCCCGGCACTCCTCTACCTCCAGATTTCTGGGTTCGAGAGCCGAAACGTGATCCTTATCGCCTATCTGATCTTCGTCGTCCAACTCTCGGACGTGCTGCAATACGTCTGGGGCAAACTTGTCGGCCGCACAAAGGTCGCGCCGACCCTCTCGCCCTCCAAGACCTGGGAGGGGCTGATCGGCGGCACGCTCTCTGCCAGTGCTATCGGCACCACACTTTACTGGATGACCCCGTTCACCCCGCTTGAAGCCGCGGGGATGTGCCTCCTGCTGACGCTGATGGGCTTCTTCGGTGGCCTCGTCATGTCGGCCATCAAGCGCGACCGGGGAATCAAGGACTGGGGCCACCTGATCGCGGGCCATGGCGGTTTCATCGACCGGCTCGACAGCGTGATCTTCGCTGCGCCGATCTTCTTCCACGTCACCCGCTACTTCTGGTCGGCTACATGACCCAGAACCGCCGTCCGCTGACCTCACGCAGTTCTGCCTGGGCCGCACGCCTGGCCTCATGGGCCGTTGCCAAAGACCTCACGCCTAACCAGATATCCCAAGCCTCGATGGGCTTCGCGGCGCTGGGCTTCACTCTGTACGCTCTTTCCTTTCATGGTCCCGGTGTTGTCCAGTCCCTCTGCCTGCTCCTTGCCGCGGCCACGCTTCAGCTCCGCCTGGTATGCAACCTGATCGACGGCATGGTTGCGATTGAAGGTGGCAAAGGTGCCCAGGACGGCCCCTTCTGGAACGAGGCGCCCGACCGCGTCTCCGACCTCCTTTTCCTCGCGGGTGCTGGCCTCGCGGCAGGGCAACCTGCCCTAGGTCTCCTCGCCGCCGCGCTGGCAATCGCCACTGCCTACATCCGCGAACTCGGCCGGGCCGAGGGCTTCCCTCCCGACTTCTCCGGTCCGCTCGCCAAGCCCCAGCGCATGGCCGTCCTGACCGCAGGCACCGTCCTCGCCGCGCTCTACGCGACCCACTGGACCCTGACCGTGACGCTCTGGATCATCGCCCTTGGCGCCGCTGCCACGATCCTCCGCCGGTCCTGGACGCTGATCGGAAACCTGAACTCGCGATAAGAAAAAGCAGAGGTTTCGGCCCCCTTTCATCTTTGCGCAAATATCCCGCGGGGGGTGCGGGGGGCGCGAAGCCCCCCGTTCCGTCGGTTCAGGCCAGCATCACCATCGGGTTTTCCAGCGCCTCGATCACGGCCTTCAGGAACTCTGCCCCCAAGGCCCCGTCGATCACCCGGTGATCCACCGACAGCGTCATCGACATGACCGTCGCCACCCCGATCGTCCCGTCCGCCAGCACGACCGGCTTCTTCACGCCCGCGCCCACCGCCAGGATCGACCCATGCGGCGGGTTGATCACCGCGTCGAAATTCTCGATCCCCATCATCCCCAGATTGCTGATCGCGAAGGACCCGCCCTGGTACTCATGCGGCGCGAGCTTCCTGGTCTTGGCCCGCGCGGCCAGGTCCTTCATCTCCGCCGACAGCGCGCTCAGCGACTTCTTGTCCGCATCGCGCAGCACCGGAGTAAACAGTCCCCCCTCCACCGCCACGGCCACCGCCACGTCCGAGGGCTTCAGCCGCAGCATCCGGTCGCCTGCCCAGACGGCATTCGCGTTCGGCACGGCCTGCAAGGCCATCGCGCAGGCCTTGATGATGAAGTCGTTGACCGACAGCTTCACCCCACGGCCCTCAAGCTGCTTGTTCAACTGCTCGCGGAAGGCCATCAGCGCGTCCAGCTTCACGTCCCGGCGGAGGTAGAAATGCGGGATGGTCTGCTTGGCCTCGGTCAGCCGCGCCGCGATGGTCCGGCGCATCCCGTCCAGCGGCACTTCTTCGTATTGCCGGTCGGCATACATCTTCAGCACCGTCTCGGCCGCCATGCCCGTAGGCATCGCCGCCGCAGCCGCCGCCGGGGCAGGGGCCGCCTTCGGGACGTCCACCGCTGCCGTAGGCCGGGCTTCAGACCGGCTCACCGGAGCCGCCCCTTCCACATCCGCCCGCACGATCCGCCCATGCGGGCCCGAACCCTTCACGGCCGACAGGTCCAGCCCCTTCTCCTTGGCAATCCGCCGCGCCAGGGGCGATGCGAACACCCGCGCACCGCCAGAAACAGGCGCCGCCGCCGTAGGTCGGGCTTCAGCCCGACTCTCCGCCGGGCAGGGGCCGCAGCCGCCACCGCAGGAGCCGCAGCTGCCTTTGGCGCAGAAGCCGCCGAGGCATCCTCGCCCTCCTCCAAGAGCACCGCGATGGGCGTGTTGACCTTCACCCCGGCGGTGCCTTCCGCCACCAGGATCTTGCCGACAACACCTTCGTCGACCGCCTCGAACTCCATCGTGGCCTTGTCGGTCTCGATCTCGGCCAGGATCTGGCCGGACTTGACCGCATCGCCTTCCTTCACCAGCCACTTGGCCAGCGTGCCCTCTTCCATCGTCGGGGAAAGGGCCGGCATCAGGATTTCAGTCGCCATTTTCCCCTCCTCAGCGATAGCAGACGGACTTCACGGCGGTGACAACCTCCGCCGGCGTGATCAGCGCGAACTTCTCCAGGTTTGCCGCATAGGGCATCGGCACGTCCTTGCCGGTGCAGGTCACGACCGGCGCATCCAGGTAGTCGAACGCCCGCTGCATGATCGTGCTGGCAAGATGGTCGCCGATCGACCCCACCGGGAAGCCTTCCTCGACCGTGACGCAGCGGCTGGTCTTCATCACCGAAGCCAGCACCGTGTCATAGTCGATGGGCCGCAGCGTCCGCAGGTTGATGACCTCGGCGCTGATCCCGTCCTTCGCCAGCTCTTCCGCCGCCGCGAGCGCATGCGCACAGCCGATCCCGAACGAGATCACCGTCACATCCGTCCCCGGCCGCAGGATGCTGGCCTTGCCGAACGGAATGGTGAAATCCTCCGCCGTGGGCACCTCGAACGACCGCCCGTACAGGATCTCGTTCTCCAGGAACACCACCGGGTTCGGATCGCGGATCGCGGTCTTGAGCAAACCCTTCGCGTCCGCCGCCGAGTACGGCATGCAGACCTTCAGCCCCGGGATCGCCGCATACCAGGCCGCGAAGTCCTGGCTGTGCTGCGCGCCCACCCGCGCCGCCGCCCCGTTCGGGCCGCGGAACACGATCGGGCTGCCCATCTGGCCCCCCGACATGTAAAGCGTCTTGGCGGCCGAGTTGATGATGTGGTCGATCGCCTGCATCGAGAAGTTGAAGGTCATGAACTCGACGATCGGCTTCAGCCCCCCCCAGGAGGCGCCCACGCCGATCCCGGCAAAACCCATCTCGGTGATCGGCGTATCGACCACGCGGCGCGCCCCGAACTCGTCCAGCAGACCCTGGCTGATCTTGTAGGCCCCCTGATACTCGCCGACCTCTTCCCCCATCAGGAAGACCGTCGGGTCGGCCCGCATCTCCTCGGCCATCGCCTCGCGCAGCGCCTCGCGGACGGTCATCGTCTTGGTCGGACCCTCGGGCAGGTCGGTATGCGGCCAGCCCGCCGCCGCGACCGGGGCAGGTGCCGGAGCCGCCGCAACCGCCGTCGCCGTAGGCCGGGCTTCAGACCGGCTCTCCGCCGCCACCGAAGCCGCCTTCGGCGCGTCCGACACGGTTTCCCCGTCCTCGACCAGCACCGCAATCGGCGTGTTCACCTTCACGCCCGCCGTGCCTTCGGCGACCAGGATCTTGCCGACGATCCCTTCATCGACCGCCTCGAACTCCATCGTCGCCTTGTCGGTCTCGATCTCGGCGATGATCTGGCCGGACTTGACCGTATCGCCCTCCTTCACCAGCCACTTGGCCAGCGTCCCTTCCTCCATCGTGGGGGAGAGCGCGGGCATAAGAACTTCGGTTGCCATGATATTCCCCCCTTACGCGTAGATGTCCGTCCAGAGCTCGTCGACAGGCGGCTCCGGGCTGTCCTTGGCGAACTCGGCGCTTTCGTTCACGATCGTCTTGATCTCCTTGTCGATCGCCTTCAGCTCCTCGTCAGACGCGAGCCCCCCCTGCGTCAGCAGGTCACGGACATGCTCGATGCAGTCCTTCTCGGTCTTGATCTTCTCGACCTCCTCCCGCGTCCGGTACTTGGCCGGGTCGGACATCGAATGCCCGCGGTAGCGATAGGTCATCATCTCCAGGATATACGGCCCCTTGCCCGCCCGGCAGTGCGCCACCGCCTTCTCGCCCGCGGCCTTCACCGCCAGCACATCCATCCCGTCGACCTGTTCGCCCGGGATGCCATAGGCGAGGCCCCGGCCGAACAACGTCGTCGACTTGGTCGCCCGCTTCACGCTGGTCCCCATCGCATACTGGTTGTTCTCGATCACGAAGATCACCGGCAGCGACCACAGCTCGGCCATGTTGTAGGTCTCGTAGACCTGCCCCTGGTTCGCCGCGCCGTCGCCGAAATAGGTGAAGGTCACGTTGTCATTGCCCAGATACTTGTCCGCAAAGGCCAGCCCGGCCCCCAGAGGCACCTGCGCCCCAACAATCCCGTGCCCGCCGTAGAAATGTTTCTCTTTCGAGAACATGTGCATCGAGCCACCCTTGCCCTTGGAGTAGCCCCCGATGCGCCCGGTCAACTCGGCCATCACGCCCTTGGCATCCATCCCGCAGGCCAGCATGTGCCCGTGGTCGCGGTAGCTTGTGATGCGCTTGTCGCCGTCCTTGGCCGCAGCCTCCAGGCCCACGACGACCGCTTCCTGCCCGATGTACAGGTGGCAGAACCCCCCGATCAGACCCATGCCGTACAGCTGCCCGGCCTTTTCCTCGAACCGCCGGATCAGCAGCATCTCGCGGTAATATTTCAGCAGGTCTTCCTTCGAGACATTCGGTCTCGTCTCCGGCTTCTTGGCCATCGGGCTCCTCCCAGGGGCGACGAAATGGTTTAGCGTTAAACAATACATACAACATCGGAGATTATTGGGCAAAACAAAAATCCCGCAGGCGTCATGCACTGGCAGAATGTCCCCATGCGCCCCGCGAAACCGTCGCTTCGCCTTTCAGCTTTGCTGAAATATCCCCGCCGGAGGCATGACCCGGCACGCCACGAAGATCAGCGGATCGCGATCTCGTCCGCGCGCATATAGCCCAGCACGTCGCGGGTCTGCTGGTCCAGCAGGTCAAGGTCCAGGAATTCGTCCGACAATCGGCGCGTCAGGTTCTGCATCTCGGCCAGCTCGGCCGCGAGGCGGTCGCGTTCCTCGGTCAGGGTGGCGGCCTCGGCATTGATCGCGACGCGGGCGAACATGCCGTAATCGCCCTGGACGGCGGCAAAGGTGAAATAGGACCCGGCAAACACTGCCAGGACCAGATAGACCACCCCGCCCAAACCCCGTCTGTTCTGAACTGCCATCAGCGCCTCAACAGCCCCTCTGATCCGGGAGCATTGCCCGAATCATCGCACAGCGCGCCGGGCTTGTGAATCCCGAAAATGCGCGCCGGGCAAAGGTTTGCGCTGGTCGAAGCCCCTCAGGTGATCGAGGCGGCGTGGATGCTGTCGATGGCGCCTTCAAGCACCGCATCGAATTCCGCATCGGTCTGCTGGGCCGACAGCCCCTCGGACAGCGCGCGGCTGAAGCTCGCGATGATCCCGTGATTCTGCGCCAGGATCCGGTTCGCCTCGTCGCGGCTATGGCCGCCCGACAGCGCCACCACCTTCAGAACCTTCGGATGCTTCACCAGCGGCTGGTAGAAATCCGCGATGGTCGGCAGGCTCAGCTTCAGCATCACCTGCCCCTCGACGCCTTCCAGCGCCCTCAGGATCTCGTCCTGCAGGATCGATTCGGCCTGGACCTTGTCGGCGATCGAGATAGTGACCTCCGGCTCCAGGATCGGCATCAGCCCATGCGCCGCGACCTGGCGGGCTACGTCGAACTGCTGCGCCACGATCGTCGCGATCCCGGCCCGGTTCGCCGCGTTGATGACCGAGCGTTCCTTGGTCCCGTAGATCCCCGCCTTGACCGCCCGAGCCAGGAGCGCATCCAGCCCCGGTATCGGCTTCATCAGCTGGACGCCATCGGCCTCGGCCTCCAGCCCCTTGTCGATCTTCAGGAACGGCACCACGCCGCGCTTTTCCCACAGGTAGGTTGCCGTCGGGATGCCGTCGATGGTCCGGTCCATCGTCTGCTCGAACAGGATCGCGCCCACCACCTTGTCGCCGGTGAATGCGGGTGACTTGATGATCCGCGCCCGCATGGCGTGGATCAGGTCGAACATCTGCTCCTCGCCCGAATACTCCGTCTCGGCGATCCCATACAGGCGCAAGGCCTTGGGGGTCGATCCGCCCGACTGGTCCAGCGCGGCGATGAAGCCCCGCCCGTTCTTCACCTGCTCGGTCATCTTCGCGTTGGTCATGTCCGTCTCCCGCATGTCACCGTTGGCATAGCCCTCGCGGCCCCGCCACTCAACCCATCAGCGCCTTCACGCCGGGCAATTCCTTGCCCTCCATCCACTCAAGGAAGGCCCCCCCCGCGGTCGAGATGAAGGTGAAATCCTCCGCCGCCCCGGCCGCGTTCAGCGCTGCAACCGTATCGCCGCCGCCCGCCACCGAAATCAGCTTGCCCTCACGCGTCAGCCGTGCCGCGCCTCTCGCCGCCGCATTGGTGGCCGCATCGAACGGCTCGATCTCGAAGGCGCCGAGCGGCCCGTTCCAGATCAGCGTCCTGGCCGAGGAGAACACCTCCTCAAGCGCCTTCACCGTCTCCGGCCCCGCATCCAGGATCATCGCATCCGGCGGGCATTTGTGCACGCTCACCGTCTGGCTTTCCGCCCCGGCCTTGAACTCTCGCGCGACGACCACATCCACCGGTAGGTGGATCCGGCAGCCCGCCTTCTGCGCCCGCAGCCGGATTTCCCGCGCCGTCTCCGCCATCTCGCGTTCCGCCAGCGACCGGCCGACCTCGATCCCCTCGGCCACGAGGAAGGTATTCGCCATCCCCCCGCCGATCACCAGATGGTCGACCTTGGTCACCAGATTCGCCAGAAGCTCGATCTTGGTCGAAACCTTGGCCCCGCCGACGACCGCCACCACCGGCCGCTGCGGCGACCCCAGCGCCGCCTCCAGCGCGCGCAATTCCGCCTCCATCAGCCGCCCCGCCGCCGCAGGCAACAGCCGCGCCAGCCCCTCGGTCGAGGCATGCGCCCGGTGCGCCGCCGAGAACGCGTCATTCACATAGACATCGCCAAGCGCCGCCATCTGCCGCGCCAACTCGGGATCGTTCTTCTCCTCGCCCGGATGGAAACGGGTGTTCTCCAGAAGCACCACATCCGCAGGACCGGCCTTGGCAATCGCCGCCGCCGCGACCTCGCCCACGCAATCCGCGCCAAACACCACCTTCCGGCCCAGCGACCCGGCCAAAGCCTCCACCAATTGGCCAAGGCTCATCTCCGGCACCACCTTGCCCTTCGGCCGGTCGAAATGGGCCAGCAGCACGACCTTGCCGCCCTTGGCGATGATGTCCTCGACGGTGGGCCTGATCTTGTCGATCCGCGTCATGTCGGTAACCCGGCCCGCTTCCATCGGGACGTTGATGTCGACGCGCACCAGCACCGTCTTTCCGGCCAGATCCATCTCGTCCAGCGTTTTCCAGGGCATCGCCATCTCCATCCGTTGAAAACCTCGCCCGCTTTTGGCCCTCCGATCACGCCCGCGTCAACCGCTTCCGACGCTTTGCCCTTTCCTTGGGCGGATGCCGCCGCTACGGTCGCGCCCGACAAACACCAAGGAGACCCCGATGCCCGACATCAAGGACCCCGAGAACACCATCATCCTGACCCTCAAGGATGGCGAAGTGGTGATCGAACTGCTCAAGGACGTGGCGCCCAAGCATACCGAGCGGATGAAGCAGCTTGCCCGCGACAAGGCCTATGACAACGTGGCCTTCCATCGGGTGATCGAGGGCTTCATGGCCCAGACCGGCGATGTGGAAAACGCCAATATGGAAAGCCCGAACTACAACCCGCGCCGCTCGGGCACGGGCGGGTCGCAATATCCCGACCTGCCGGCCGAATTCTCCAAGCTGCCGCATGACCGGGGGACCCTCGGGGCCGCGCGGTCGCAGAACCCGAATTCGGCCAACAGCCAGTTCTTCATCAACTTCCGCGACAACCATTTCCTGAACGGCCAGTATACCGTCTACGGCCGCGTGATCTCGGGCATGGAACATGTCGACAAGATCACCCGGGGCGAGCCGCCGGCGAACCCCGACCGGATGATCACCGTCCGCGTCGCGGCCGA
Organism: Alphaproteobacteria bacterium; assembly: GCA_046569765.1. Lineage (GTDB taxonomy): Bacteria > Pseudomonadota > Alphaproteobacteria > Rhodobacterales > Rhodobacteraceae > Tabrizicola. Next base: position 73,825 of record JBKHWC010000007.1, read on the forward strand.
CGTTCAGTAATCGGTCGGCAGGTCTGACACGCGGGGCGGGGCAGCGATGCCTCGCCCCGCTGTGTTTTTCGGGCGCCGTGTCGCTGATCGGCTGCCCCCCGCGGATGTGAAGCGCCCTCGGTTGACGCGGCGCCGGAAGCCGGGGAGAAAGCCGCATCCAACGTCTGGAAAGGACAAGACATGATCCGCAAGCTGGCCATCCTCCTGGCCGTCTCGGCCACTCCCCTCGCCGCCCAGGAGGCGGTGGACGGCCCCGGCCCGAACCTGGTGATCGAGATCGCGGGCCAAGCCAATGGCACCGTCATCATCGACCTTCTGCCGGACGTCGCCCCCCAGCACGTCGCCCAGATCACCGCGCTGGCCAGCGAAGGCGCCTATGACAACGTGGTCTTCCACCGGGTGATAGACGGCTTCATGGCCCAGACCGGCGACGTGTCGAACGGCAAGGCTGGTGGCGACCTGTCGATGGCCGGCATGGGCGGATCCTCCCGGCCCGATATCCCGGCCGAGTTCTCGAACGAGCTTTCCTTCCAGCGCGGCGTGGTCGGCATGGCCCGCGCGGCCGATCCGAATTCGGCCAACAGCCAGTTCTTCATCATGTTCGCGCCTGGCGAGTTCCTCGATGGCCAGTACACGATCGTCGGCAATGTGATCTCGGGGATGGAGGTCGTGGACGCGATCAAGCGCGGCGACGGCGCGAACGGCGAAGTTTCCGAGACCCCGGACGTGATGACCAAGGTCTCTGTCCAGAACTGACGATGGTGGGGTGGGCGATACGCCCACCCTACGATCTTATCCCAGCACCACCAGCGCGTGCCGCTTCTTGCCTGCGGTCAGCTT
>JBKHWC010000008.1:0-68548 GCA_046569765.1 Alphaproteobacteria bacterium
AAACTCCACCCGGTCACAGCCCGCAAACCGGGCCAGACGGTCCAGCTCGGCCTCCAGCTTCGCCCGCCGCGCCTTGGTCAGCCTGACCCCGGCCTCGGGCCAGAAGGCCTTGATCCGCAACGCCCTGGCATCCCGGAACGCCTTCACGTCGATCCGGCCCACCAGCCTGTCGCCTTCCAGCACTGGAAAGACATAGTAGCCCCAGACCCGCTTCGGCTCGGGGACGAAGACCTCGATCCGGTAGTGGAAGCCGAACAGGAATTCCGCCCGCGCCCGGTCGCGCAAGGCCGGGTCGAACGGCGACAGGATGCGCAGGCGTGACGTCGGCTCGGGAGGCTCCTTCTCCAGAACGTCGGGGAAGATGAAGGTCCTGCGGCGCTGGCCCTGCGCGCCTTCAACCTCGGCCTCCAGGATTTCGCCCTGGCCCAGGGCCTCGCGGCACCAGGCCTTTGCCGCCTCTGGCCCGAGCGCAGCCCAATAGGCCGCGATCTCGCCCGAGGTCCCGAAGCCCAGCTGCCGCAGGGCCGAGCGGCAGGCCCAGTCCACCAGCTCTTCCGCCGCAAACGGGGTGCGGCTGGCCTCGGGGATCACCCGTTCGGTCAGGTCGTAGATCTTGGCAAAACCCTCGCGCCGCGTAATGGCCAGACGCCCCGTCCGCCACAGCCACTCCAGCGCCGTCTTCGACGGATGCCAGTCCCACCAGCCCCCCTTGCCGCGCACTTCCCCTTCGCCCACATCGGCCGTCCCGACCGGGCCATCCCTGGCGATCCGGTCCAGAATACGGTCGAACTGCGCCTCATACCCCTCGCGGAACCAGCGCCGCCAGTTCTGGTGCAGCCGCTCGGCATCGCGGGCGAAACGGTGCTGCCAGATCCCGTGCAGCCCCACCGGCAGGATCGAGGCGTCATGCGTCCAGTGCTCCCAAAGGCTGCGGTCAACTTCCAGAAGCCGCTTCAATGTAACGGGTCGGAACGACTGCCGCCGCGACCAGAGGATCATCTCATGCGCCCGGGCGACGGTGTTGATGCTGTCGACCTGGACAAACCCGATCCGCTCGACCAGCGCCTGCAGCGCCGCGCCGCTGGCCGGGCCAACTGGGGCCTCGGCCAGGGCATGGCGGTCCAGAAACAGGCGCCGGGCAACGGGGTTCGGGATCAGGAGGGCCATGCCCATCCGTACCAGCGCCACGCGCCCGGTCAAGCCGGACGGACTGGGCGAAGGTCAGGACTGGGACAGCGGCCCGATCGGCAGAAACCGGGGCCTTACAGCCCCATCTCGGCCGCGATCTGCGCTTTCGACTTCCGCTCGCGCTCGGTCGCCGATTTCAGCTGGCCACAGGCCGCCATGATATCCTCGCCCCGCGGCGTGCGAATCGGCGAGGCATAGCCGGCCTTGTAGATGATATCCGCGAAAGCATGGATCCTGTTCCCCGACGACCGCTTGTACGGCGCGCCGGGCCATTCGTTGAACGGGATCAGGTTCACCTTGGCCGGGATGCCCTCCAAGAGCTTGACCAGCCGGTGCGCGTCCTCCTTGGTGTCGTTCACCCCGTCCAGCATCACATATTCAAACGTGATCCGTTCCGAGTTCGACAGGCCGGGATAGGCCTTCAAGGCCTCCAGCAGGGTTGCGATGTTCCAGCGCTTGTTGATCGGGACCAGCACATCGCGGACCTCGTCCGTCGTGGCGTGGAAGCTGATCGCCAGTTGGCAACCGATTTCCGTGGCGGTCCGCGCGATCTCGGGCACCACACCGCTTGTCGACAGCGTGATCCGCCGCCGTCCCAGCGCAATCCCCTCGCCGTCCATCACGATCTGCATCGCGTCGCGCACGTTCTCGAAGTTGTACAGGGGCTCGCCCATCCCCATCAGGACGATGTTCGAGATCAGACGCACCTCTTCCTTCGGCGCGCCGGGGACCGGCCATTCGTCCAGGTCGTCGCGCGCCATCATCACCTGGCCGACGATTTCCGCCGCCGTCAGGTTGCGCACCAGCTTCTGCGTGCCGGTGTGGCAGAAGGAACAGGTCAGCGTGCAACCGACCTGGGACGAGATGCATAGCGTCCCCCGGTCGGTTTCCGGGATGTAGACCACCTCGACCTCGTGCCCGCCGGCGATCCGCACCAGATACTTCCGCGTCCCGTCGGCCGAGATCTGGCGCGTGACCACCTCGGGGATCTCGATGGTGAAGTTCTCGGCCAGCAGGGCGCGGTAGTCCTTGGCGAGGTTCGTCATCAGCGCGAAATCGCGGACGCCCCAGTGGTAGACCCACTGCCAGACCTGGCCCACCCGCATCTTCGCCTGCTTCTCGGGCGTCCCGGCGGCGATCAGCGCGGTGCGCAGCGCCTCACGCGTGAGGCCGACGATGTTCGTCTTGTCCGACACCGGCAGCTTGCGCGGCAGGGTCAGCACGTCTTGCGTGATTGGGGCGGTCATTTGGGCAGATCCTTTCACGGGGCCTTGTCACAGGCGATCTGATGTCTGGGCGCATATAGGCGAGGCATCGCCAAAAGAAAAGCGCCCCGCACAAGGGGGCGCCCGGTTTCAGTGCAGCCTTCTTTACTGGCAGCGCTTCTCGGCGTCTTCCATCGCGGCGGTGAACCCGCGCAGGCTGAAGGTATCCGCCGTCTCGGTCCCGCGGCCCGACCGGGCCGACAGCGTCGCATTTGTCCCGGCCTTCATCGCCGCCAGCAGCGCGGCATCCTGCTCGGGCGAGCCCGGCCAGGCCCATTCGCCATCCGTGAACAGCTGGAACGGCTTGCCATCGACCGAGACCTCGACGGTCGAGCCGCTGGCAAAGGGATAGCCGCCAGTAAAGCTGATTTCGCCCGGCTTGCCGGGGCGGAAGGTCACGAACAGCAGGATATCGCCCCGCCGCACCGCGACCGGCTGGCCATCACGGGTATTCACCGTCTCTTTCGGCTTGGACACGCCCCAACATTCCTTGGGGTTTTCCTCGGTAAAGACGCTCCAATCCGTCATCGTGGCGACGAGGTTGGTTGATTCCTGCGCGACGGCGGGAACGGCCAGGGCCGAAAGGGTTGCGACCGCAAGCACGCGAGCCAAAGGGGAAGTCATGTCCGACGCAGCCTCCAAGCTGTCTTGTTGCCCGGCGCCCGTGCGGCCGTTTTCACTGGCGCGGCGCCCATCTACCCGATATTTCAGCCTTAGTCAAAAACGCCAATCCGCGAAAGCCCCATGGGCGACAATTCGCGCACATGTGACGGGGGTCCTCCCATGCCTGCTCCGCATCCGATGGTCGAACTCTGGCGCGGGGGGCTTCTGGAAAGCACCCACTCTGGCCATGCCGTGATCTGGGGCCCCGACGGGATCGAGGACAGCTGGGGCGATCCTGCCGCCGTCATCTTCCCCCGCTCCTCCTGCAAGATGATCCAGGCCCTGCCGCTGATCGAGACGGGGGCGGCAGATGCCCTGGGCCTGACGCCCGCGCATCTGGCCTTTGCCTGCGCCAGCCACCAGGGCGAGGCGCGGCATGTGAAACTTGCGGGGGACTGGCTGTCGGCGATCGGCCTTTCCGAGCCCGACCTGCGCTGCGGCGCGCATGAGCCCTATGACCGGGACGAGCGCAACCGCCTGATCAAGACCGACACCAGTCCCTGCCAGCTGCACAACAACTGCTCGGGCAAGCATTGCGGATTCCTGACCGTGACCCGGCATATCGGCGCGGGGCCGGAATATGTCGAGGTCGACCATCCGCTCCAGCAGATGATCCGCCAGACGACCGAAGAGGTGACGGGCGAAACCGTCGCCGGCTACGGCATCGATGGCTGCTCGGCCCCCAATTTCGCCGTCACGGTCGCTGGGCTCGCGCGCGCGATGCAGGCCTTCGCATCCGCGCGTGAGGATGGCGATGGCCGCACCCGCGCCATGCACCGGCTGGCCAGAGCCATGGCCACCCATCCCGAACTGGTGGCGGGCGAGGGGCGCGCCTGCACGGAGCTCATGCGCGCCATGGGCCACACCATCGCGCTGAAAACCGGGGCCGAGGCCGTCTTCGTCGCGATCCTGCCCGAACAACGCCGTGGCATCGCGCTGAAGATCGTCGATGGCGGCACCCGGGGGTCCGAGGCCGCGATCACCGCGCTTCTGGTGCGGGCCGGTGTGCTCGACCCGGCACATCCGGCTGCGCAGAAGCGGCTGGGCGGCGTGCAGCGCAACTGGCGGGGCCTCGAGACCGGCTGGGTGCAGGCCGCGCCCGGCTTTCCCGGTTGATTTGAAGGGGGAAGCAGCTAGACTTCGGCCATGAACGCCGAGGCGCCGATCCCCTTTCCGCAGCAGACCCGCATCGCCGAGGAGGTGAGCTTCGACCGGCGCGAACTGGGGCTGATCCTGCGGGTTTATGGCCGGATGGTCGCGGCCGGGGAATGGCGCGACTATGCCATCGCGGCGATGCGCGACCTCGCGGTCTTCGCGATCTTCCGGCGCACGGCCGAAACCCCGCTATATCGGATCGAAAAGCGGCCGAAGCTGCGCAATCGCCAGGGGCTTTACGCCGTGGTCGGCATGGACGGGCGCGTCCTGCGCCGGGGCCATGACCTCGACCAGGTTCTGAAGGTGCTGGAGAAGCGGATGATCGGCCCGGTCTGATCCGGGCGAACCCCTCCTCGTGCGACTGCGTCTCCTCGTCGGAAGGGACCGCGCGAGGAGTGCGCGAAGGGCTGGACGAGCGGCCCCCAGGCCGCCGCTCAGGGCCGCTGGCGGGCCTGCACCAGACCTCCGCCCCCGGCCGATATCCGCGCCACCGCGTCGCGGATCCCCTCATAGCTGACCGCCATCACATGCCCGTTGGCATGGATCAGCACATCCGGGTTCACCACCATGGCGACATGCCCCTTCCAGAAGATCAGGTCACCGCGGCGCAACGGCTCATCCGGGCCAAGGGAGCGGCCCACCGCCATCTGCATGTCGCTGTCGCCCGGACAGTCCTTCCCCGACGCCTGCAGAGCCAGTTGAACCAGCCCGGAACAATCGATCCCGAAGCGAGAGTTTCCGCCCCAGAGATAGGGCGTACCCAGAAGGCTTTCCGCCACATAGACCGGGTCCGCCGCCCATTGCCCGATCGGGCGCAGATGCGCGACCGGCACATAGCCGAAGGGCGTGCTGGCCCAGGCACCCCAGGAGCCGCTGACCGCCAGCCGCGAGCCCAGACTGACCGACATCAGATCCCGCGCCTGGACCGAGGGTTCCTCGTACAGATGCGTCGCGGGGGCCGCGACCCAATGCGTCGGCGCCGGTCCCTGGCCCAGCGCAATCTCCTCGACCCAGCCGCAATAGCCGTCCTTGTCGGACCGCAGGAAGGCATGGCCCTGGTCGCGGTCGATCACCGTGACCGCATCGCCCATCAGAAGCTGCCGGTCCCGCGCCCCCCCGGGGGCGGCGCGAAGATCGGCCACCGGCACCACCACCTGCGCCGCCTCGCCCTCGGTCAGCGGGGCATGGATCTGCCCCTCCAGCGACACATGCGCCACCCGGCCGGAAAAGGGCCTGGTCCTGCGGTCCATCTTTACTCTCCCACCACTTACAGGGGCTTCGGACCCCGACACTAGACCCGCACCCCCAGCGCCTGCGGCAAGGCGCCGAGGATCGCCCGCGCGCCCTGCCCGACCGCCCCCTTGGGCCGTGCCGGCTGGTCGCTTGGCGTATGGCCGTAGATATCGAAATGCACATAGCGCGGCACATCGACAAAGCGTCGCAGGAACAGGGCCGCGGTCACCGACCCGGCGAAACCAAAGCCAGGGGCATTGTCCAGATCGGCGATCCCGGGTTCGATCACGCTTTCATAGGCGTCGTGGAAGGGCATCCGCCAGATCGGATCGAAGCCTGCCGCCGCTCCGCCCTCCAGCGCGGCGACGATCTGGGGATCGTCGCAGTAGTAGGGCGCGAGATCCGGCCCCACTGCGACCCGCGCCGCGCCGGTCAGCGTGGCCATGCTGATCAGAAGGTCGGGCTTGTCCTCGCAGGCATAGGCCAGCGCATCGGCCAGGATCAGGCGGCCTTCCGCGTCGGTATCGTTCACCTCGACCGTAAGGCCCTTGCGGCTGGTCAGGATATCCTTCGGTTTCAGGGCGTTGCCCGCCACCACATTCTCGACCGCCGGGATCAGTACCCGCAGGCGCAAGGGCAGGTCCAGCGCCATGATCATCTGCGCCAGGCCCATGACCGTTGCCGCCCCGCCCATGTCCTTCTTCATCAGGTTCATGCCGGTGGAGGGCTTGAGGTTCAGCCCGCCCGTATCGAAACAAACGCCCTTGCCAACCAGCGTCAGCTTCGGCCCCTTGTCGCCCCATGTCAGGTCCAGAAGCCGCGGCGCCCGCGGGCTGGCGCGGCCAACCGCGTGAATCATCGGGAAATTCCGCGCCAGCAGCGCCTCGCCCGAGGTCACCGCGACCTTCGCCCCATAGCTGCGCGCCAGAGAGTTCAGCACAACCTCCAGCTCGCCCGGCCCCATGTCCTGCGCCGGGGTGTTGATCAGGTCGCGCGTCAGTACCTCCCCTTCGGCCATGGCGATCAGGCGGTCGGCGTCCACCCCGTCCGGGCAGACAAGCCGCGCCAGGTCGGCAGGCTTGCGCCCGGGCCGATAGCGGTCGAAGCGGTAGCCCGCCAGCAGCCAGCCCAGCGCGGCCTCGGTCCGCTCCTCCGGGGACAGCGCGCCCTGTAGCGCCCAGTCGCCGGCGGGCAGCGCCGCCACCACCTTGGCCAGCCCGAATCGCAGTCGGCGCCGGGCCTGGGCCGTGCCATAGCCCGCGACCGCGCCCAGCACCTCACCCTTCGGGCCCGGCAGCAGCCGCAACTCGCCCAGCCCCGCCTCGAACCCCGAGGCCCCAAGCCAGCCCGCCCAGCCCTTGCCCGCGCCAGAAAGGAAAGCCTCCAGCTCCTCGGGCCGCAGGACATGCAACGGCAGGGCCGAGGCCGAGGCGGGGGCGAAGCTCATGGCATTGGCGGCTTGGGGTCGTGACACGACGGATGATCCTCTGCAAGCAAGGCGCGGTCTGGAAGTCCTGCGCCGGAAAGGTCTAACAATTTCTGAAGGCGCGGGAAATCCCGTCCTGTCTGCGCCGGAACCGCGACGGCCCGGCGCTACGGCAGAGTGCGAACCCCGCTGGCGATGTCTACCCCGAAAGGTCGGCCGTGCCCTGGTCGGGAGTCAGCGACCGTTCCGCCACCCGCAGAAGGCGCGCCCAGACGGCCGAAAAGGCCGTGCCATCCGCCCGCTCCAGGCAGTACTTCGCATCGCCCGCCACGGCGGCCAATGTCAGCAGCCCCATATCCTCGGACAGGCGGCGCAGGCGGCCCAGCTGGCGCGAGAGATCCCGCAGCTCTTGCGCGCGGACCTTTTCGGCGATCCCCGCCATCGTCAGCGCCAGCTCCCCCAGCACCCGCGTCACCATCTGTTCAGCCACCGGAGCACCCAGATTGCGGTAGATCACCGCAATCGCCTCGACATCCTGGCGCACCACGTCCCGCGGCCGCAAGGCCGTCACCTGTCCCATTCGGATCACCCAAAGTCCAACACAACCCAGCTGCGATCCTGCGCGCTCATGCTGAAGAATTGGTTGCCTCCAATGGGCCGATCGCTGATTTTGCCTTTCGAATTTTCCACGAATGCCGCATAGCCGGGGGGCAGACGAGGACCAGACATGACCCATATCCGCCCTCTTCCCACCTATCTTGTGCAACGATTCCACGGCTGGCGGGCCACGACCTATCAGGACAACCGCGCCTGGTATCGAAGGCTGGCGGAAAGCGGGCAGCATCCGCGGGCGATGGTGATCTCGTGCTGCGACAGCCGGGTGCATGTCACCTCGATCTTCGGTGCGGACCAGGGCGAGTTCTTCATCCACCGCAACATCGCCAACCTGGTGCCGCCCTATAACCCGGATGGCGAATACCGCGGGACCTCGGCGGCGGTGGAATATGCCGTCACGGGCCTGGGCGTGGCGCATATCGTGGTGCTGGGCCATTCGAACTGCGGCGGCGTGAAGGGCTGCCACGACATGTGCCGGGGCCATGCACCGCAGCTGGAGGAGAAGACCAGCTTCGTCGGGCGCTGGATGGACATCCTGCGCCCCGGTTACCAGAAGGTCGCGGACCTGCCCGAGGGCGAGATCCTGCGCGCGCTGGAAAAGCAGGCGGTGCTGACGAGCCTTGAGAACCTCCTGACCTTCCCCTTCGTGAAGACGGCGGTCGAGGACGACCGGCTGACGCTGCACGGGCTTTGGACCGACACGGGCGAAGGCGCGCTGGAGCAGTATGACCCGGCCAAGGGCGGCTTCACGCCGGTCTGACCGGGCCGTTTTCCCGCCCGCGGGCCAGGGCCTGGGCGGCAAGACCTGGTCGGGGATGGCCGGGAAACCCCGTGCCGAAGCGGCGGACATGGTCCAGCCGCACAAGGTTGCGCAGGACTGCGCCCGGCGTTTCGTCCCGCGCGCGGCACAGCGCGGCGAACCGCGCCCACAAGGCATCACAGCAATGGAAAAGGGTCTCGGCCATGGACCGAGACCCTTCCACAGTCCAGGTCAAGAAAGCCTTAGCCCTTCTTGAGCACCTTCGACCCCAGGAGTTCCGCAATCTGCACCGCGTTCAGCGCCGCGCCCTTGCGCAGGTTGTCCGAGACGCACCACAGGTTCAGCCCGTTCTCGATGGTCGAATCCTGCCGCACCCGGCTGACATAGGTCGCAAACTCGCCCACACATTCGATGGGCGTGATGTAGCCACCGGCCTCGCGCTTGTCGACCAGCATGACACCGGGCGACTCCCGCAGGATGTCCTGGGCTTCCTGCCAGTCCAGGAACTCCTCGGTCTCGATGTTGATCGCCTCGGAATGGCCTACGAAGACCGGCACGCGGACGCAGGTCGCGGAGACCTTGACCTGTGGGTCGAGGATCTTCTTCGTCTCGGCCACCATCTTCCATTCTTCCTTGGTCTCGCCCGAGTCGAGGAAGACGTCGATATGCGGGATCACGTTGAAGGCGATCTGCTTCGAAAACTTTTTCGGCGGGACTTCCTTCACCGGGTTGTAGACCGCCTTGGTCTGCTCCCACAGCTCGTCCATCCCTTCCTTCCCGGCGCCCGAGACGGACTGGTAGGTCGACACCACCACCCGCTTGATCTTCGCGCGGTCATGCAGCGGCTTCAGCGCCACCACCATCTGCGCGGTCGAGCAGTTGGGGTTCGCGATGATGTTCTTGTTCTTGTAGGCGTGGATCGCGTCGGCGTTCACTTCCGGCACGATCAGCGGGATTTCCGGATCGTAGCGATAGAGCGACGAGTTGTCGATCACGATGCAGCCGGCTGCCGCGGCCTTGGGGGCATAGACCTTCGTCGCCTCGGACCCCACGGCGAACAGCGCGATGTCCCAGCCGGTGAAGTCGAAAGTGTCCAGGTCCTTGGTCTTGATAGTCTTGTCGCCGAAGCTGACTTCGGTGCCGAGGGACTTGCGCGACGCCAGCGCGGCAATCTCGTCCACCGGGAACTCGCGCTCGGCGAGGATGTTCAGCATTTCGCGGCCCACGTTGCCCGTGGCACCCGCGACGACGACCTTGTAGCCCATCGGGGTTCTCCTTTGTCCGTCCCGGACCTCGGGACGGGCGGGCCATAGCGCAAGCCCCGCGCCGGGGGAAGCGGATTCGTGGGGCCAGCCCTAGTGCGGCCGGTCCTGTGACCAGAGATAGACGAAAAGGCCGATGGCGGTGGCCAGCGCGAAGAACAGGAACACCGCCTCATAAGGCGCGGCGGGGGTGACCGGCTCGGTCGCGGCATGGATCCGCCCGGTGACCAGCTGAGCGATCCCGATCGGCGCGATGCCGAACAGGTTCAGCAGCGTCACCCCGCGCCCGGTCAGATGCGGCGGGACGAAGGAACGGCCATGGGCCAGCACGATGGGGAAGGTCGCCCCGAAGAACCCGGCCGCGACCAGAAGCGCCGTGGCCACCGCCGGCGGCGCAACCGCAAAGGACCACAGCCCGACCAGGCAGGACAAGGTCACCGCATTGCCCGCGAAGATCAGCCATTTCCGCTGCCCCAGGGCGCGGTCAAGCGGCCCATAGGCGAAGCTGCCCGCGACCATGGCCAGCCCCATCCACAGGCTGATCTGCCCGATCTCCAGCTGCCCCGCGCCATGCACGTCGGCGAAATAGGGGCCGATCCACAGCCCCCGCAGCCCGGCGATCGGCGCATAGCAGACCACCATCATCGCCAGGATCGGCCAGAGCACCGGCATCCTCAGCAATTCCAGAAGCGAGCCGGTCCCCGCATGTTCCAGCCGCTCGGGGTCACGCACCAGGACAAGGATCCCCACCGCCACGGCCGCGGTGATCGCGGCGATGCCCAGCACCGTCTCGCGCCAGCCGAAGGCGGTGACCGCCCAGGACAGGGGCAGAGAGGAGGCCACGTTGCCCAGCGTGCCCACCCCCAGCGTCAGCGCGGCCAAAGTGCCAAAGACGGCGGGCGAATAGCTGCGGGCGAAGATGAAATAGCTGGCCATCAGCACCGGCGCGCAGCCCACGCCGATCAGGGCCATCGCCAGCTTGATCTGCAAGGCCCCGGTGGCCTGGCTGAACAGCACCGCCCCCGCCGCCCCCAGCGCCAGCAACAGCCCCGTGGTCAGCCGCGGCCCCACGCGGTCGAGCCAGGCCCCGATCGGAATCTGCATCGCCGCAAAGGCCAGGAACCACCAGCCCGAGGCCGAGGCAAGCTCGGCCGCCGTGACGCCCAGATCCTCGGTCAGCACCGGCGTCATCACCGCCAGGAAGGCGCGGTAGAACTGGCTCAGGACATAGGCGAGGACAAGGGCGGCGATGCCGATACGCATGGGGCGGACCTTTCGGACGGGCCGGAGGTTTGTGGCAAGGCGCCCCGCCGGGTGCAAGGCGATTTCTTGACGGAAATCGTGACGGAGCCTTCAAAGGCTCCGAACCGGAATTTTCGAAAATTCCGGGTGCCCGGACTTGCGGGACTTTCGCCCCGGGCGTCAGATGGACCCATCCCTGCCGGAGAACCCGATGCGCCTGTGCCTGCTCCCCGCCCTGCTTCTCGCCCCCCCTGCCCTGGCCAATGACGGTTTCGGCGGCCTCTCCGCCACCGGGCTGACCTTCGGCCAGACCGAGGCCGTGGCGATGGAGGAGGAACGGCTTTACATCGGCCTCGACCGGATCGCCGTCGATTATGTGTTCCGCAACATCACCGACCGAGACGTGACCGGCGAGGTGATCTTCCCCCTGCCCCCGGTCGGCGTCTGGTCGGGCTACGAGGCGATGATGAACCTGCCCGAAGACCTGTCGCAGCCCGACCTGGTGGACTTCACCGCCACAGCCGATGGCCAGCCGGTCCCGGTCTCCATCGACCGGATCGCGGTGATCGAGGACCGCTGGGAGGAGGCCACCCCGCCCGCCCGGCAATACGACAACCCCGGCCGCGAGGTGACGGGCGACCTTGCCCGGCTGGGGATTCCGCTTACGCTGGACTATCTGGCCGTACGCGAGGCGCTGCTCGCCCTGCCCGAAGACAAGCGGGCCGAGGTGACGGCCCTCGGCCTGGCCGATTATTACGAAGGCGATGCGGCGCAGGACATCCCGCCCGACGTATGGGGCACCTGGTCCATCGTCACCCGCTATCACTGGACCCAGACCTTCCCGGCCGGTGCCGTGGTCCGCATCAGCCACAGCTACACCAACCGCCCGCCGGGGGGCCTGTTCTACTGGTCCGACCCGCCCGAGGAGTATCAGGCCCGGCTGACCGATCAGTACTGCATCGACGAGGGCACCTCACGCGCCATCGCCAAGACGCTCAAGCACCCCGACGGAGAGGAGTACGGCGATTACGGCACCGCCTATTACCTGTCCTACGTCCTGCGCACCGCAAACAGCTGGGCCGGCCCCATCGGCCGGTTCACCCTGACGCTGGACAAGGGCGCGCCGGGCAACGTCATCTCGCTTTGCGCCGAGGGGGTGCGGAAGACCGGGCCCACCACCTTCGTTGTGGAAAAGACGGACTACTCCCCCGACCGCGACCTCGAGATCCTGGTGGTCCAGCCGATGAGCCTGGAATAAGCCGACCGCTGCTCAGGCCGCTTGGGCAACCATCTGGCGTTCCCGGATCGGCAGGTGGACGATGGCAGAGAAGGCCCCGACGCCCACGCCGATCCACCAGACCAGCGTGTAGTCCCCATTCAGGTCATACATCCGCCCGCCCAGCCAGACCCCCAGGAAGCCGCCGATCTGGTGGCTCAGGAAGACCACGCCATAAAGCGTGCCCATGTAGCGGATGCCATAGATATGCGCGACCAGCCCGCTCGTCAGCGGCACCGTCGCCAGCCAGAGCGCGCCCATGACCGCCGAGAAGACCAGAACGCTGGCCGGCGTGATCGGCATCAGGATGAAGGCGGCCGCGGCAATGGTACGGCCGACATAGATCCAGAACAGCAGATACTTCTTGGGAAACCGCTTGCCCATATATCCGGCCGTCAGCGTGCCCATGATGTTGAACAGCCCGATGACCGCGATCGACACCGCCCCCAGGATCGAGGTCGAGGTGATCCCGATCCCCGCCAGCATCGACCCGGCATCTATGGGCGAGCAAAGCTCGGTCACGAAGGCGGGGAAATGCGCGGTGATGAAGGCCAGCTGATAGCCGCAAGAGAAGAAGCCCAGGAAGATCAGCGTGTAGGACGGGTCCTTGAAGGCCCGGACCAGGACGGTGCCCAGGCTTTCCTCCAGCTCCTGTTTCGTCGCCATCTGCGGGCTGCGCAGGAAGGGCAGCGCCGCCAGCGTCGCCAGGATCACCGCGGCGAAGATGATGAAGACGCCCTGCCAGCTGTAGGACTGCAGCAGGAACTCGGCCGTCGGCGCGCCGATCACCTGTCCGGCCGAACCCGCGGCCGTGGCGATGCCCAGCGCCATCGAGCGGTTCTCGGGGCTTGCCGCGCGGCCGACGATGGCCAGGATCACGCCAAAGCCGGTGCCCGCGATCCCGAACCCCACCAGGATCGCCAGCAGCTGGTGCTGCCCCGGCGTGACCGCATAGGCCGAGACCACCAGCCCCACGGCGTAAAGGATTGCGCCCCAGATGATCGCCTTGCGGTCCCCGAAACGTTCCGCCAGCGCGCCGAAGATCGGCTGGCCGATGCCCCAGGCCAGGTTCTGGATCGCGATGGCCAGCGAGAAATCGGCGCGCAGCCAGCCGAATTCGCTGGCGATCGGGATCTGGAACACGCCGAAACTGGCGCGGATCGCGAAAGAGATCATCAGGATCACGCAACCGGCAATCAGGACGGGGGTGATCAGGGGGGCTTTGGCCATGGCGCTCTCCGGGGTCCGGGCGGCGGAAAGTGCGTCCGCGCGCGGGCGGCGTCAAATGGAGAATTGTGATGGATACGATCACCAGTTGCGCAGAACGCGGGCAGGACGTGGCGGATGTGCCGCAAGGCCGGCGGATTCCGGGGCAGCGGCCTTTTGCGGCAACGGGTCGGGCGGTAGAGGACAATTGTAGGTTGGCACCCTACAAGCGGGAATCGGAGGCGGCGATGCAGGACTGGTGGCGAGGTGCGGTGACCTATCAGGTCTATCCCCGGTCCTTCCAGGACACGAATGGCGACGGGGTGGGCGACCTGCCCGGCATCACCCGGCGGCTCGGCCATCTTGCCGACCTCGGCGTCGACGCGGTCTGGCTCTCCCCCTTCTTCCGCAGCCCGATGAAGGACATGGGTTACGACGTCTCGGACTATCAGGACGTCGACCCGGTCTTCGGAACCCTCGCCGATTTCGACGCCCTTGTCGCCCGGGCGCATGAGCTGGGCCTCAAGGTCATCATCGACCAGGTCCTCAGCCACACCTCGGACCAGCACCCGTTCTTCGCCGAAAGCCGCCGCGACCGGCTGAACCCGAAGGCCGACTGGTACGTCTGGGCCGACGCCCGCCATGACGGCGCCCCGCCCTCGAACTGGCTTTCCGTCTTCGGCGGCACCGCCTGGACCTGGGACGCGCGGCGCAAGCAGTACTACCTGCACAACTTCCTCGCCTCGCAGCCCGACCTCAACTACCACAACCCCGAGGTCCAGGACTGGGCGCTTTCCACCCTCCGCTTCTGGCTGGACCGCGGCGTCGACGGCTTCCGCTTCGACACGGTCAACTACTTCTTCCACGACGCCAAGTTCCGCGACAACCCCTCGGACTACCGCATCAAGCGCGAGGTCGAGGCCAACCCCTACGGGATGCAGTACCACCTTTTCGACAAGAACCAGCCCGAGACACTGGCCTGGCTGGAACGCATCCGCAGCCTTCTGGACGAATACGGCGCGACCAGCGTGGGCGAGATGGGCGAAAGCCACCACGCCATCCGCATGATGGGCGAGTACACCGCCCCCGGCCGCCTGCACCAGTGCTACAGCTTCGAGCTGATGGGCTATGACTACTCCCCCGCCTTCTTCCGCGCCAAGCTGGGAGAGTTCTTCCAGGGCGGCGGCGGCTGGCCGATGTGGGCCTTTTCCAACCACGACGTGCCCCGCCACGTCACCCGTTGGGCGCAGCACGGCGACACGGCGGAGTGCCTGGCGAAACAGGCGGGTTCGCTGCTTCTCGCCTTCGAGGGCTCGATCTGCCTTTGGCAGGGTGAGGAGCTGGGCCAGACCGACACGCCTTTGGAGTTCGAGGAACTGACCGACCCGCAAGGCATCGCCTTCTGGCCCGAGCCGGTCGGCCGCGACAACACCCGCACGCCGATGGTCTGGGACGCCTCAGCCAATGGCGGCTTCACCACCGGCAAGCCCTGGCTTCCGGTCAAACCCGAACAGGCCGCGCGGCACGTCGCAGGGCAAGAGGGCACGCCCGGCTCGGTCCTCGAACACTACCGCGCGATGCTCGCCTTCCGCCGCGCCACCCCTGCCCTGCGCACCGGGCACACCCGGTTCCTTGACCTGCACGACCCGATCCTCGGCTTCCTGCGCGGAGAAGGCGAAGACGCACGCCTCTGCCTGTTCAACCTCTCGCCCGTGGCCCTGTCGGTCGCGCTGCACGGGGCCGGGACGCTGGACCCGGTCTCGTTCAACACCGTGCAGGACGGCGACCGCCTGACCCTTGGCCCCAATGCCGCCGCCTTCCTGACCGTGACCGGAGAGATCGCGATCCGCGACTAGTCGTAGCTCAGCTTCGTGGCCTTGCCGCGGAAAATGACATAGGCCAGCACGGTATAGCCCAGGATCATCGGCAGCACGACCAGCGTGCCGACCAGGATGATCGCCAGGCTTTCCGGCGCGGCGGCGGCCTCGCGGATCGTCAGCTGCTCGGGCACGATATAGGGATAGAAGCTGTAGGCCATCCCGAAGAAGCCCAGCACCATCAACACCACCGCGCCGACGAAGGGGAACCAGGCGAAACTGTCGTTCGCCGTGGGCAGCCGCCGCAGCGCCAGCCACAAGAGCGCGACCAGCAGCGCCGACATCAGCGGCAAGGGCGCCAAGGTCACGATCTCGGGGAATCGGAACCACTTGTCGAAGATCCGGGCGCTGACCAGCGGAGTGGCGATCGACACCGCCCCCATTCCCAGAACCACACCCCAGATCCCGCCCTTGGCCCAGCCGACAGCCTTCTTCTGCAGCGCGCCATCCGTCTTCAGGATCACCCAACCCGCGCCGATGAAACTGTAGGCCACCGCCAGCGCCCCCGCTGTCAGGGCCGAGAAAGCAACCGTCGCCCAGCTCCAGCCCAGGCCCATGATATACATGCCCAGCATGAAGCCCTGCGCCAGCGCGGTCATCAGGCTGCCCGCCCAGAAAGCCACGTCCCAGGGCCGCTTGTGCCCCAGCGGAGCCTTGGCGCGGAACTCGAAGGCCACCCCGCGCAGGATGAGGCCGATCAGCATCACCGCGACCGGCAGGTACAGCGCGGTCAGGATATCGCCATGCGCTGTCGGAAAGGCGACCAGCAGGATGCCGATCGCCAGCACCAGCCAGGTCTCGTTCGCATCCCAGAACGGCCCGATCGAGGCGATCATCCGGTCGCGCTCCGCCTCCTCAGCGAAGGGGAACAACAGGCCGACGCCCAGGTCGAAACCGTCAAGGACGACATAAAGCAGGATCGACACGCCAAGCAGCGCGGCAAAGATCAGCGGCAGGACTTCGGGATCGAACATCGCGTTACTCCGCCGGCTGAAGGACAGGCGCGCTCAGCGGCGCGCTGATGCGCCCGCCCTTCCGCGCCAGGTGGAACAGGACGCCGACATAGGCGGCCAGCAGCGCAAGGTAGACCGCCAGATAGGCGATCAGCGTGGTCAGGACCATGCCGCCCGCGATGTCACCGACCGCCTCCTCCACCGTCAGCACGCCCTGGACCAGCCAGGGCTGGCGGCCGATCTCGGTCGTGTACCACCCGGCCAGCGTGGCGCCCCAGCCGGCAAAGGTCATGCCCGTCAGGCCCCAGAGATAGGGCCGCGGCAGATCCTCGGCCCCGCGCCGCCACATGAGGTATGCCCCCGCCCAACTGGCGACCAGCATCAGCATCCCGATCCCCACCATGATGCGGAAGGACCAGAACACCGCCGCGACCGGGGGATGGGTCACCGTCCCGTCCTCGGCGACAAAGTCGTTGAGCCCCGGCACCTCGCCCGCGGGGTCGTGCTTCAGGATGATCGAGGCCAGCGATGGGATGCCGACCTCATAGTGATTGGTCCGCGCTTCCTCGTCCGGCAGGGCGAAGAGGAGGAGGGGCACGTTGCCCCGCATCTCCCAGTTCCCCTCCATCGCCGCGACCTTCTGCGGCTGGTGCTCCAGCGTGTTCAGCCCGTGCATGTCGCCCGCCAGGATCTGCACCGGGATCAGCAGCGCGCCCAGGATCACGCCAAAGCGCAGGCCGGTCGCCACCTCGGGCGCGCGGTCGCCCCGCAGCCAGCGCCAGGCGGACAGGCCTGCGATCAGGAAGGCGACGGTCAGCCCGCTGGCCAGCAGCATATGGGCAAGACGGTAGGGCATCGAGGGGTTGAAGATGATCGCCCACCAGTCGGCCGCATGGACCACCCCGTCGCGCAGCTCATGGCCCGCCGGGGTGTGCATCCAGCTGTTCAGGACCAGGATCCAGAACGCGCTCATCGTGGTGCCGAAGGCGACAAGGAAGGTCGCGAGTGTGTGCAGCCACCCCGGCACACGGCTTGCGCCGAACAGCATGATGCCCAGAAAGACGGCCTCCAGGAAGAAGGCGGTCAGGACCTCATAGGCCAGCAGCGGACCGGCCACGTTGCCCACGGCCTTCATGAAACCCGGCCAGTTGGTGCCGAACTGGAAGGACATGGTGATGCCCGAGACGACCCCCAGCGCGAAGGACAGAGCGAAGACCTTCACCCAGAACAGGTAAAGGTCCATCCACTTGCGGTCACCCGTGCGGGTGAAGCGCAGCTTGAAGAACAGCAGCGCCCAGCCCAGCGCGATGGTGATGGTAGGGAACAGGATGTGGAAAGAGATATTCGCGGCGAACTGAATGCGCGACAGCAGAAGGGTGTCCATGATCCGCTCCGTTGGATTGAAGCAGAGGTAGGAGCTTGCGGCCGCGGTGGGAGGGGGATGCGACGGCCTGACCTATGCGACAGCCTGTCCCAGGCGGGTGGGTAGGGTGGGGTTGAACCCCACCCTACTTTGCCACCCAGTGCACTCCGGCCGGGGGGATGGTGACCCCGCCCCATTCCGCCGGGACCGGGTTGTAGTTGAACAGGAAGCGATGTGTTGCCGTATCCCGCCGACGCAAGCCCTCGGGCAGCGTGTCGCACTCGATCCCTTCCGACGCACAGGCGCGCTGCAGGATCCGTGCCAGCGCCACCTCGTCCGGCCAGCCGCCCAGGTAGTGCAGCTTCCCCGCCGCGACCAGCGCGGGCCAGCCGTCCTCGGCCACCTCGACCACTTCGGCCCCGCCCTCCAGCTTTTCGCGCCAGTTGACCAGCGCCCCACCCTGGGCAAGGGGCACCGGCACATCGGGCGGCAGGCTCTCCACCCGCGCCACGACCGCCTCCAGCCCCGGCAGCGCCGGAGGCAGCGGCACCGGGATCGCGAAATCGGCCGTTCGCGAATTCGTCCGCGGCCCCAGGATCGCCGTCCCCCCGAACCCCGCCAGCGCCGCCTTCAACGGCGCGCCCAGGGTGAACAGCCCAGGCGCCAGCACCAGCTTGTAGCCCGACAGGTCCGCCGTATCCGGCGGGATGATATCCACATTCAGCCCCAGCCGCCGCAGGCCCTTGTAGACATGGAACACCAGCCAGAAATAGCTGAAGCTGCGTCCCTGGGGCTGGATGGTCCAGGCCCAGTCCGAGGCATAGTCGAACACCAGCGCCACATCCGCCGCAGCCGTCCCCGCCTCGTCCGGCATCAGCGCCAGCTCCCGCGCCACCTGCTCGGCCTCGCCGAAGGCCTGCGCCGGGGCGCTGTCGGGGCGCAACAGGCCAGCATGCATCTGCTCCTGAGCAAACGGGGCCTGCCGCCAGCGGAAATAGCACACCGCCTCGGCCCCATGCGCAAAGGCCTCCCAGGCCCAAAGCCGCGCCATCCCCGGCAGGGGATCGGGGTTGTAGGGCGCCCAGTTCACCGGACCCGGCTGCTGCTCCATGATCCACCAGCGACCCCGGCCGACGGAGCGGTAAAGGTCATGGTGGAAGGCCTGGAAATCCGGGTCGCCCTGCCGCACGAAGCGCCGCTTGTGGTCCGCATCCGCCGGAATCCGGTCCGACAGGAAGCCCAGCGGATAGCTGTCCCAACTGGCGATATCCAGATCCGCGCCCACCTTGTAATGGTCGAACTCGGTCACCGCGCCCATGTAGTTATGCGCGATCGGCGCAGGCGAGTGCCGCCGGATGATCTCCACCTGCAACCGGTTGAAACTCGCCACCTCGTCGCTGGCAAAGCGGCGGAAGTCCATCACATGGCTCGGGTTCGGCTCGGTTACCGTCAGGTTCGGCAAGCCGATCTCGCGGAAATCGCGATACTCCATCGACCAGAACACATTGCCCCAAGCCCGGTTCAGCGCATCCGGCGACTGGTATTTCTGCGCCAGCCAATCCTGGAACGCCGCCCGCGCCGCGTCCGAGTAGCTGAGCACCGTCTCGTGGCAGGCGTATTCATTGTCGGTCTGCCAGGCCGCGACCAGCTTGCCATAGCGTTCCGCCATCAGCGTCACGATCTTCGCACACTCGCTGCGGTAGCCCCGGTGCGAGAAGCAATAATGCCGACGCGAGCCAAAGCCGCGTGGGCGACCGTCCTTGTCCACCGCCAGCACGTCGGGATGCCGGTCCAGCATCCAGCGCGGCGGGGTCGCGGTCGGCGTCCCCAGCACCACCTTCAGCCCCCGCGCGCCCAGCACCGCGATCGCCCGGTCGAGCCACGCCCAGTCGTACCGGCCTGGCTCCGGCTCCATCCGGCTCCAGGCGAATTCGCCGATGCGGACCCAGGTCAGGCCCATACGCGCCATGCGGGCGGCATCCTCGGCCCATTTCTCTTCCGGCCAGTGTTCGGGATAGTAGCAGACGCCAAGCGTGCGTTTCATAGGATGACCTGAGGCTCGGGAAGGCCCTTCGCGACGCCCGCAAAGGCAAAGACCTGGCCCGAGGCCGGATGCTTCGCCCGCGCCGCGGCGTCCATGTGTTCAAGGGCGGTGGTGACGTAAAGCGTGGTCAGCTCGGCCCCCCCGAAGGCGGGGCAGGAAGATTGCGGCGCGCCCGGCGTCTCGACGGTCTGCACCAGCGTCCCGTCCGGGGCATAGGCGGCCACCCGCCCCGCGCCCCATTGGGCGTTCCAGAACCGGCCCTCGGCGTCGATCACCGCGCCGTCGGGGTTCAGGCCCGCGTGCGCCAGATCCAGCCAGACCACGGGCTCGCCCACTGGCCAGCCCTGGGCGTCCAGCGCCACCTTGCAGACCTGGCCCGTGGCCGTGTCCGCGAAATGCGCCGCCCCACCATCCGGGGCAAAGCAGATCGCGTTCGGAATGGTCATACCCTTGAAAAGCTGGCGGATTTCGCCGCGATACCAGCGCCAGATCGCGCCTACGCCCTTCTCGGCCGACTTGCCCATCGTGCCGAACCAGAACCCGCCCTGCCGGTCGGCGCGGCCATCGTTCGACCGCGTCGCCGCCGTCCCGACCGCCGCGACGGGATGCTCGACCCCGGTCGTCAGGTCGAACCGGATCAGCCCGGTCTCGCTGGCAATCAGCAGGCTGTCGCGGTCGATCCAGCCCGCGGCCGAGACGAACCCCGAAAAGCCCCAGGACAGCATTTGCGAATGAAGCGTCCGGTTCAGGATATCGAACCAGAACAGTTGTTCACGAACGGGATGCCAGAGCGGGCCTTCTCCCAGCTCGCAGGCTCGGTCGTCGTAGATCATGCGAATACCCTGTCATGGGCCGCGACGATCCTGGTCGCGCGGGCGTGGATGTCCTCGACCGACAACCCGGGAGTGTAAAGCGCGGTTCCGATGCCGAACCCGCTGGCCCCAGCCTTGGCCCAGTCGGCGAAATTGTCCGGCCCGGCGCCGCCCACGGCATAGACCGGCAGGTCCTTGGGCAGGACGGCGCGGATCGCCTTCAACCCCTCGGGCCCGATCAGGCTGCCAGGAAACAGCTTCAGCCCCGTGGCCCCTGCCTTGATCGCCGCGAAACATTCGGTCGGCGTCATCACCCCCGGCCACGAGGCCATGCCCGCCGCGCGCGTGGCCCGGATCACCTCCGGGTCGCAATTGGGCGAGACAACCAACGTGCCGCCTGCGGCCTTCACCTCGCCCACCTCCTCCACCGTCAGCACCGTGCCGGCGCCGATCTCGGCCCCCGGCACGGCGGCCACCATCGCGGCGATCGAGGCAAAGGGGTCCGGCGAATTCAGCGGCACCTCGATCCGGGTGATTCCGGCCGCGACCAGCACCTCGGCGGCAGCGGCGGCCTCGGGCGGGGTGATCCCGCGCAGGATGGCGATCAGGTTGCGGTGGGTCATCTTGCACCCTCGGTCATGGGGGAAAGCGAGGCGAGGCCCGCCAATGTGCAGTCGGTGGCGTTCAGCCGCTGCGCCTCCACCCCCTGCGCTGCCAAGGCACGGGCATAGGCCGCCGACAGTTTCTCGGCCCCGACCAGCGTGACGCGCTGGCCCAGCCAATAGGGCCTTGCGGCCGCCAGTTCCGTGCCGATCAGCAGCCCCGACAAGCGCGCCCGCGCCTCCTGCGGCGAGAGCCCCGCGATCAGCCCCTCGGCACGCAGCGAAAACAGCCGTGCACCAAGGCGTTCCGGCCGCGACAGCGCATCCGAAACCCCCGCATCGAACGCCGCCTCGTCCCAGCCGCCACCCTGCATCCCGTGCCGCAGCACGGACGCCTCGGACAAAAGCGCGAACATCTCGCCGGTCATGAAGGTCTGGAAGCTGACCACCTCGCCCGCGCTGATGTGCACCCATTTCGAATGGGTCCCCGGCAGGCACAGCACCCCGTCATAGCCCGGCATCAGCCGCAAGGCGCCCGCGATCTGCGTCTCTTCGCCCCGCATCACATCCGCCGGAGACGCCTGCTTCAACCCCGGCGCAATCGCCACCTGCAAGCGCGGGTCGGTCGCCGGAGCCATGACCTGCGCCGCCCGGTCCAGCGGAGTGCACGGCACCGTCCGATACGGCGCCTCGCACCAGCCCTGTCGGCTGCCGACCATGCCGCAGGCCACCACCGGAGGCTTCCCGGCCAGCCAGGGCCCGATCAGCCGCAGCAGCGCAGGCTCGAACCCCTCGCGCGACAGCTTGCCCATGCCGTCCTCGGACTGGGCCTCGGCCAGCACCGTGCCATCCGCCGCCATCGCCCAGGCGCGCAGGTTCGAGGTGCCCCAGTCGACAGCGATCCAGGCGGGTTCCACGCTCATGCCGAAATATACCCCCCGTCCAGGATCAGCGTCTGCGAGGTCATCATCCGCGACGCCTCCGAGGCCAGGAACAGCACCGTCCCCGCCACATCCTCGGGCTGGATCGGCTCGGGGATGCACTGCCGCGCCAGATGGGCGGCCAGGCTTTCCGGGGTGACCCACATCTCCTTCTGCCGCTCGGTCAGTACCCAGCCGGGGGCGACCGCGTTCACCCGGATCCGGTCCGGCCCGAACTCCCGCGCGAGCGTCCGGGTCAGGCCCACGATCCCCGCATTGGCCGTGATGTAGGCGGCATAGCCCGTGTCGGCCATCATGAAGCTGATCGAGCTGAAATTGACGATCGACCCGCCGCCCGCCGCCTTCATCCCCGGCAGCACCGCCTGGCAGGCGAAGAAATACGACCGCAGGTTCACCGCCATCGACCAGTCCCAGAAGGCGGGGTCGGTCGCCAGCGTCTCATGCCGCTGGTCGTTCGCGGCATTGTTCACCAGCACCGTGATCGGCCCGTGCGCCCTGGCCGCCTCGGCCAACACCGCCCGCAACTCCTCCACCACCGAGATATCGCAGCGCAGGAACAGCGGCCGGTTCCCCGTCGCCGCCTCCATCGCGTCGCAGAAGGCCGTGGCATCGGACCTTTGGCAGAAGGCCACCTTCGCCCCCTGTCGCAGGAATCCTTCCGTCAGCGCCGCCCCGATGCCCGAACCGCCGCCGGTGATGAACACCGACCGGCCCTTAAGATCGTCGAATGTCACAGCCATTTTCTGCCCTTCACGCTGCCTTGCGCGATCTTAGCCAGGCCGGCATCCAGTCGCCATGCGCGGCGATCAGGTCGTCGACCAGCGCCCGGATCTGCCGCAGGTCCAGCTCGGCCGCGGTATGCGGGTCCAGCATCGCCGCATGATACACATGCTCGCGGTTCTCCTCCATCAGCGCGGCCACCGTCAGCTCCTGCACGTTCACATTGGTCCGCATCAGGGCGACCAGTTGCGGCGGGATGTCATTGACCGTCGTCGGCTGCAACCCGTTCGCGTCGACCAGCACCGGCACCTCGACCGCCGCCCCGGCCGGAAGCTGCGGGATATAGCCCCGGTTCGGCACGTTGCCGTAGATGACCGAAGGCGTGCCGGTCACCACCGAGTTCATGATCGTCGCCGCATATTCATGCGTGGGCTTCACCACGATCTTGTCCGCACGGCGATATTCCTCCGCCTGCGCCTCCCACCGCGCGATCTGCTCCTCGCAGCGGATCGGGTATTCGTCCAGCGGAATCCCGAAGGTCTCGATCAGGTCGGGGCGGTGGCTCTTGATGAACCACGGGACGTATTCCGCGAAATGCTCGCTGCTTTCCGTCACGAAATAGCCAAGGTGAGTCATCACCTCGTAGCGCACCTTGTTCGGGCAGCGCGGGTTCCAGCTGCTGGGCTTCGGGATCGCGCCCTTGCGATAGCCCGCCTCAAGCGCCGGATAGAGGTCGCGGTAGGACCCGTCGGGGTTCCGCGCCTCGAAGTTCAGGTAGAAGGCCATGTGGTTGATGCCCGCCGCCCGGTAGCGCAGGTCGCTGACCGGAATGTCCAGGTCGCGGGCCAGTTCCTCGGCCGTGCCCTGGACCGAATGGCACAGGCCCACCTGCCGGATATCCGGGTACTTCGCCCCCAAGGCCCAGGTGTTGATCGCCATCGGGTTGACGTATTGCAGCATGATCGCATCGGGGCAGACGGCGCGCATGTCCTCGGCCAGCTTCCACAGATGCGGCACGGTGCGCAGGCCGCGCATGATCCCGCCGATCCCCAAAGTATCCGCGATGGTCTGGCGCAGGCCCATGCGCTTCGGCACCTCGAAATCGGTCACCGTGCAGGGCTTGTAGCCGCCGATCTGGAAGGCGACGATCACGAAGTCAGCCCCCTCGATCGCCCGGCGCTGGTCCATGTGCGTCTCGACCGTGGCCGACACGCCAAGCGAGGCGATCATCTTCCGCGCCACCAGCTCGGAGTCCTCCAGCCGCTTCCGGTCAATGTCCATCAGGCTGATCCGCGCATCCGCCAGCGCCGGCATCGACAGCGCGTCGCCGATGAGGTTCTTCATGAAGACGGTCGATCCGGCCCCGATGAAGGCAATCTTGGTCATTTTACGGCTCCGAGGGTAAGGCCCGCGATGAAGTGCTTCTGCATCAGGAAGAACATCGCAACAGGCGGAAGGGCGGCGAGGATCGACCCCGCCGAGACAAGGTGCCACTGGGCGATCCACTGGCCGTTGAGGGAGGACAGTCCCGCCGTGATCGGCTGGCTGTCCACCCCTTGCGTCAGCACGGTGGCCCAGAAGAAGTCGTTCCAGATGAAGGTAAAGACAAGGACGCTCAGCGCCGCGATGGCCGGCCGCATCAGGGGCAGGACGATGTACCAGAAGATGCGCCATTCGGTGACGCCCTCGACCCGGGCGGCCTCGATCAGCTCATAGGGCAGCGCCTTGATGAAGTTCCGCATGAACAGGGTGCAGAACCCGGTCTGGAACGCGATGTGGAACAGGGCCAGCCCGTACCAGGTGTTGTACATCCCCAGTTGCAGCGTCATGTCGCGCACCGGGACCATCAGGATCTGGAACGGAACGAAGTTCCCCGCCACGAACATGAAGAACACCAGCACATTCGCCCGGAACCCATAGACCGCAAGCGCAAAGCCAGTCATCAGCGACAGCCCGACCGCGCCGATCACCGTGGGGATCGTCACCCAAAGCGAGTTGATCATGTACTGACCCATCGGCGTTTCGGTGAAGATGAAAACGTAATTCTCCCAG
Organism: Alphaproteobacteria bacterium; assembly: GCA_046569765.1. Lineage (GTDB taxonomy): Bacteria > Pseudomonadota > Alphaproteobacteria > Rhodobacterales > Rhodobacteraceae > Tabrizicola. Next base: position 24,656 of record JBKHWC010000008.1, read on the forward strand.
GCGATACCCGAGGGCACCCCGAAGTAGTTCCCCTGCGCCAGGTCCGAGGCCGGGCGCAGCGAGGTCAGCGCCACCCCCAGAAGCGGAAAGAGCCAGATCACCAGCGCGATGGGCAGGGCGATGGTGTACAGCCATTGCGCGGCGGGGCTTGATTGCTGGATGGGACGGGGAAACATCTCAACGCTCCCTTTCGTCGCGCCACATCTTCCAGATGAAGCCCGAGATGAAGACCATCATGATGGCGAACAGGACCACGGCAATCGCCGCGCCATACCCCATGCGGAAGCCGAACTCGCCCAGCGCCATTTCGAACATGTAATAGGACAGGACGCGGGACGACCCGAAGGGCCCGCCCGAGGTCATGATCGACACCAGGTCAAAGGACCGCAGCGCGCCGATCACGGTGACGATGACCGCGATGAAGGTGGCCGGGCGCAGTTGCGGCAGCACGACATACCACAGCATCCGCCAGCCCTTGGCCCCGTCCAGCCGCGCCGCCTCGATCTGGTCGGGCGCGACGTTGTTCAGCCCGGTGAGATACAGGATCATCACATAGGCGATCTGCGGCCAAAGGCCCGCGGCGATGATGCCATAGGTGACAAGGTCCGGGTCCGCGAGGATGGCCGTGCCTTGACCGAAGAGCGACTCTGTCAGCAGATAGAGCAGCCCGAAATTCGGCGCGTAGAACCAGGCGAACATCAGGCCGACGACGACCTGGCTGATCACGAAGGGAAAGAAGAACAGCGACTTGTACAGCCGGATGCCGGTCACCGTCTGGTTCAGGAAGATCGCGATGAGCAACCCGATCGGCAGGGCCAGCATGTAGAGGACCAGCCATTTCAGGTTGTTCCACAAGCTCGTCTCGAAGGCCGGATCCCGCATCAGCTCGGCATAGTTCGCCATGCCCACGAAGCGCCCGGTAAACGCGCCGTCGCGGTTGTAAAGCCCGTCCCAGTCATAGAACGACAGGCTGATGCTCTGCACGATCGGCCAAAGCACATAGACCGCGAACATGAACAGTCCCGGCGCCAGGAACAGCCAGGGCGCAAGCCGCCGCTGGTTCCACCGCCCCGCCTTCGATGCCATCGCCATGCCGTCCCCCGTGAAAAAGGGCGCCCCCGCGACAGGGGCGCCCGGATCGTCGGATCACTGCGGATAAAGCCGCAGACGGGTCGCTTCCAGCCGCTCGAGGATCGCCTCAAGCTGCTCGGGCTGCACCAGGAATTGCTGGAAGCCTTCCATGCCGGCCTTGGCATATTCCGCATCCGCGTCGCGGTCCCAGAACTGCGCAATCCCGCCCGTCGCGGTGGACAGCGCCTCGAAGCCCGCCGTCAGGAACGGATCGGCCGGATCGACCGTCGCGTTCTTGTTGGTCGGCAGCTGGCCAACGGCCGCATTCCACTTGGACTGCGCCTCGGCCGAGGCGACATAGGCCAGGAACGCCTTCGCATCCTCGGGGTTCTTCGCCCCCGACGTCAGGTGGATCGTATCGGTCGGCGCTTCCTCGGCCCGGGCGATGCCCGCGGTGATCTCGGGGAACACCATGAAGCCGAGGTTGTCGTTCGTCATCCCGCCTTCCTTGAAGACGCCCACGGCAAAGTTGCCCATCACATAGTTGGCCGCCTTGCCCTGCACGAAGATCGCCGCCGCATCCTGCCAGTCGATCGCGGCATGGTTCGCCGTGACATAGGGCTGCAGCTTGCCCAGGTTCTCGAACACGGCCCGCGCCTCGGGCGAGGTCCACGAGATCTTGCCCGCCGCCAGGTCGCTGTGGAACTGATAGCCGTTGGTGCGCAAGCTGACGTAGTCGAAGATGCCCGCGACCGGCCACAGCGCCGACGACCCGGTGGTCACACAGTCGATCCCCGCGGCCTTGAACTTCTCGCAGTTGGCCAGGAACTGGTCCCAGGTCACGCCTTCCGGCCCCGGCACGTCAACGCCAGCCGCAGCGTAAGCGTCGCGGTTATAATAGATGCCCCACTGATAGTAGGTGTAGGGGATCGCATACTGCTTGCCGTCGATGGTCGAGGACGGCACCGACGAGGCCAGCGCCTCGGTCAGACCGTTGTTCGCCCAGACGTCCGAGATATCGGCGAACAGACCCGCCTCGACGAAGGGCCGCATCCGGTTCGCCGCATACCAGTTGGCCAGATCCGGCGGGTCCGCGGTCAGGAAGTTGCGGATCGCGTTCTTGTAGGCCTCATGGTCGAAGTTGGTCAGGACCACGTCGATCTCGGGGTTCGCGGCCTCGAAGTCGGCGATCAGCGCCTCGGCCGCGGCCAGCGGGATCGGGTCGTAATCCGCGTTCCAGGTGACGACGCGCTTGTCCTGCGCGAAGGCCGAGGTGGACAGCATCAAGGCCGCCCCAAGCGCAAGCGCGCCCGTCAGTTTGTGAACCATGGTTTCCTCCCGTCTGGTTTCACTATTTGAAACTTAGTCTTGAATATTGAAAACTATGTCGACTATCGTCTATCCTGTCAACAATGACGTAGGGGGGGGACCATGGCGGCCGAGGGCCACGCGGACGGCACGGTGGGCAAGGCGCTGGATGTGCTGGACATGGTGGCCAGCCACGGCCGCCCCGTGCGCTTTTCCGACCTGCTCACGCAATCGGCCTATCCCAAGGCCACGCTCTACCGGCTTTTGCAGACCCTGACGCATCAGGGGATGCTGACACTGGACCCCGATACCGGGACCTATGCGCTTGGCGTGCGCCTTGTGCGCCTTGCCCATGCCGCCTGGGCGCAGTCCTCGCTTGCCCCGATCGCCCGGCCCTATCTTGATGAACTGGCTGCGAAAACCGGCGAGACGATCCATCTGGCGCAGATGGACCAGGGCCAGGTCCTGTATGTCGACAAGCGCAATGCCGCCAAGCCGGTCGAGATGTTCGCCCAGGCCGGCAAGGTCGGCCCCGCCTATTGCACCGGCGTCGGAAAGGCGATGCTCGCCTACCTGCCCTCGGACGCGCTTGAGGCCGCACTGGCCCGCCAGTCCTTCTACCGCCACACCGAACACACGCTGGACACGCCGCAGAAGCTGATCGCGGAACTGCAGGCGATTCGCGCCCAGGGCCATGCCTTCGACCGCGAAGAGCACGAGGCCGGAATCATCTGCTGCGCCGTCCCGATTCTCTCGCGCCAGGGCCGGGTGATGGGGGCCTTGTCGGTCACCTCGACCACGGCCCGCACGACATTGGACGCACTCGGGGCGCAGGCGCCGATGATCAAGGACATCGCGGCGAAGATCGCCGCCGAGGCGGAAAGCTGGCGCTTTCCGGAACAGGTTCAGGGGAGGGACGAATGACGGGAGTGACGCTGGAAAAGGTCGTCAAACGCTATGGCGACGTGCAGGTGATCCATGGGGTCGACCTGAAGATCGACGATGGCGAATTCTGCGTCTTCGTCGGCCCCTCGGGCTGCGGGAAATCGACGCTGCTGCGGATGATCGCGGGGCTGGAGGAAACAAGCTCCGGCGCCATCCGCATCGGCGCGCGGGACGTGACCCGGACCGATCCCAGCGAACGCGGCGTGGCGATGGTGTTCCAGACCTATGCGCTTTACCCCCACATGACCGTGGCGGAAAACATGGGCTTCGGGTTGAAGATGACCGGCCATCCCAAGGCCGAGATCGACCGCAAGGTCGCCGAGGCCGCCCGCATCCTGAAGCTGGAGCCGCTGCTGGCCCGCAAGCCCAAGGCGCTTTCCGGCGGTCAGCGCCAGCGTGTCGCCATCGGCCGGGCCATCGTCCGGGGGCCAGAGGTGTTCCTTTTCGATGAGCCTTTGTCGAACCTCGACGCCGAACTGCGGGTGGAAATGCGGGTGGAAATCGCAAGGCTCCACCGCGAAATCGGCGCGACGATGATCTATGTGACACACGACCAGGTCGAAGCGATGACCTTGGCCGACAAGATCGTGGTCCTGCGCTCTGGCCGGATCGAGCAGGTCGGCAAGCCGCTAGACCTTTACAACGACCCCGACAACCGTTTCGTCGCCGGCTTCATCGGCTCGCCCTCGATGAACTTCGTCTCGGGCGTGGCCGAGGCTGGGGCGGTTGCGGCGAAGGGCCTGGCCGGGTCGGTGGCGACGGCGGTCGGCCTGCCCGCCAAGGGGTCCGAGGTGACCGTGGGCCTGCGCCCGCAGCACCTCAAGATCGGGCCGGGGGACACGCACCGCGTCGACCTGACCGAGGCTTTGGGCGGGGTCTCCTACGTCCACCTGACCGCGCCGTCGGGCGAAAAGCTGATCGTGGAACGCCACGACCAGGTCAGCCTGGAACCGGGCGCGAAGGTCGGGATCAGCTTCGAGGCGAAGGACGCGATGGTCTTCGACAAGGACGGGTTGCGGCTGCGCTAGCGGCACCGCTCGTCGATGACTTCGTCACTCCTCGCTTCGTTGCAAGGAGAAGACGAAGTCGCACGAAGAGCAACTTGTTAAGAAATCCTGAACGCCCGCGACCAAGCCTTTGAGTTTTAAGGGTTTATCGCGCTTGTCCACCGTGGGCAGGCTCAATGCCCGGCCAGGAATTTCTCGGCATCCAGCGCCGCCATGCAGCCCATCCCGGCGCTGGTCACCGCCTGCCGATAGATGTGGTCCGTCAGGTCCCCGGCCGCGAAGACCCCCGGGATCGCCGTCCGGGTGCTGCCGGGTTCCACCACCACATACCCCCCCGAATGCAGCGGCAGCTGGTCCTTCACCAGCTCCGACGCCGGGGCATGCCCGATCGCCACGAAGAACCCGTCGCAGGGGATGACCGACTCCGCCCCCGTCTTCACATTCTGGACCCGCACACCCGTCACCCCCAGCGGGGCTTCGGTCCCCAGGATCTCGGTCACCGCCGTATCCCAGACCACCTCGATCTTCGGGTTCTTGAACAGCCGGTCCTGCATGATCTTTTCGGCCCGGAAACTGTCCCGCCGGTGGATCACCGTCACCTTCGAGGCGAAGTTGGTCAGGAACAGCGCCTCTTCGACGGCAGTGTTCCCGCCCCCGATCACCACGACTTCCTTGCCACGGTAGAAGAACCCGTCGCAGGTCGCGCAGGCCGAGACGCCGAAGCCCTTGAACTTCTCCTCACTGGGCAGCCCCAGCCACTTCGCCTGCGCCCCCGTCGCCAGGATCACCGCATCCGCCGTATAGGTCGTCCCGCTGTCCGCCGTCGCCGTGAACGGCCGCTTCGACAGGTCGAGCGCGGTGATGTAGTCCGAGATCACCTCGGCCCCCATCGCCTTCGCGTGCTCCTCCATCCGAACCATCAGGTCCGGCCCCTGCACCGAATGGTCGCCCGGCCAGTTCTCGACCTCGGTCGTGATGGTCAGCTGGCCGCCCGGCTGCAATCCCTGGATCAGGATCGGGTTCAGCATGGCGCGGGCCGAGTAAACCGCCGCCGTATAGCCCGCCGGACCGGAGCCGATGATCAGAACCTTGGTGTGACGCGTCTCGCCCATGCTTGCCCCCGGAATGTCAGGCCTTGGATATAGCCAGCCTCGCCCGGGGCGGAAAGCCCCTGCATGGCGACTTTGCAGGCCACGACATAGTGCGCCACGACTGTTTTCTTGCGCGAAGTTGAAACATTATTGCGCAAAGGCCCCGCCCTGCTTAAGTAGGCCATCCGAACGGAGGCAACCATGGCCGGACACAAACTTGACCCCATCGACCGTCAGATCCTGGCCGAGCTTCAGGCCGACGGGCGCATGACGAATGTCGAGCTGGCCAGCCGCGTCGGCATCTCGGCCCCGCCCTGCCTGCGCCGGGTCCGGGGACTGGAGGAGGCGGGTTTTATCCGGGGCTATCACGCCGACATCGACGCGCGCGAATTGGGCTTCGAGGTTCAGGTCTTTGCCATGGTCCGCCTGAACTCCCAGGCCGAGGCCGATCTGTCGGCCTTCGAGGCGCGCTGCCGCGCCTGGCCCCTGGTCCGCGAATGTCACATGCTGAACGGCGAGATCGACTTCATCCTGAAATGCGTCTCGCCCGACCTTTCGACCTTTCAGACCTTCCTGACGGAGGAGCTTCTGAAGGCCGACCATGTCGCCAACGTCAAGACCAGCCTGGTGATCCGCTGCGCAAAGGACGAACCTGGCCTGCCCTTCGACGTGCTGGAGGCACGGCTGGCGAAGAACGCCTAGCGCGCGGCCTCGTGCACCGGGCGGGTCGCCGCCTTCAGCCGCATCGCAAAGCCCTTTTCGCCGGGCGCCATCCGGCGGGTGGCTGGCTGCTTGACGGACGCATACGCCGGGCGGCGCATTTCCGGGGCTTCTGCCACGGCGGCAAGCACCGAGACGATCCAGCGCCGCTTGGTCCTCAACTCGATAATCATGCTTTTCCCCGCCAGCATGCAAATCCCTGCGGGCAGACCGTGCTGCGGGAATAAGGCGGCTATGGGGAAAAGATTGGGACCAAACGGTGCATTTTCGTGCCCATTCAAGCCCAATTATAGCCTTATTGTCGAGATCAGCCGCCCGTAGTCCGCCTCGCCCGCGTGGGAGGTGCGGCGGAAGGAATAGAAGCGCGCGGCGTCGCGATAGGTGCAATGGCCAGTCCATTCCGCATGGCCCACCCCGGCCCCGCGCAGCCGCCACAAGCCATAGCCTGGCAGGTCAAAGAGCATCCGGTCTCCCTGGCCATTGGCAAAGAAGCGTGTCGTTTCAGGGCCTTCGTCGCGGAAACGGTCGAAGAATTCCGGGCCCACCTCATAGGCGGCCTGGCTGATCGTCGGGCCGATCACGGCATGGATGTCGGCACGACGGGCGCCCAGGGCCTCCATCGCCTCGACCGTGGCCTCCAACACGCCATCCACGGCGCCACGCCAGCCGGCATGGGCCGCCCCCACCACACCCGCCTTGGCGTCGTGGAACAGGACCGGCTGACAATCGGCCGTCAGCACCGCCAGCAGCACGCCCGGAGTCGCCGTGACCAGCGCATCGGCCTCGGGCCGATCGGCGAGCGGGCCGGTCACGGGCACGGCCCGGGCCGAATGGACCTGGTGGACGGTGACCAGCGCCTGCGGCGCGACCCCCATCGCCTCGGCCACGCGGGCGCGGTTGATCGCCACGATCTCGGCCTGATCCGTGGACCCGGTGCCGCAGTTCAGCCCGGCGAAGATGCCCGAGGAGGCCCCGCCCTTGCGGGTAAAGAACCCATGGGGGGTGGCAAGGGCGTCCGAGGTGATGATCTCCAACATCGACTGCATCAGGCAAATCCGGGGGGCAGAGGCGCGTCGGCCCGGGTCAGGGCCAGCATCTTGAACAACGAACCCATTTCTGCCGGATCGGTCAAGCGGGCATGCGCAGCCCGGTGGCTTTCCAGCGCGGCTCCGGTCAGGCCGCGGGCCAGCCGGTCGGCGCGCAACTCGATCCCGAGGCGCAAAAGGACCTGTCCTTGGGTGGCATAGGCATGGGCCGGGGCCAGCGCCGCGAGGGGTTCGAAATCGACATGGGCGGTCAGGTCGGCCTGGCCGGGATGGGCGAGCGGCGGGTCGAAGGCATGGGCACGCAAGGCCTGCAGCGTGTCGCCCCGCGACCGCCAGCCGCCGTAGTCGATGAACAGCGCAAGGCCCCCGTGGCGCAGGATCGGGCGCAGCGCGGCGGCAACGGCAGCCTGCGCGGCGGCGGAATGTTCGACCAGATCGCCTTGGGTCGCGGACTGGAAGGCCGGAGTTTCAGGGACCTGCGGCAAGGGCTGCGACAGGCCGAAGCCCAGTTGGTCGCCCTGCAGGCCCACCAGCCGCTCACGCCAGCCCTCGGGGGAGAGAAGGAACTGCCGGATCGGCAGGGCGTCGAGAAACTCGTTGGCGATCAGGAAGGTGGGGAGGTCGGGCAGATCTTCCACCCGGCCAAGCCAGAGCGGCATATGGGGCGCCAGCGTCCGCGCCTGGATCGCGCGCAGGCGGGGAGAGGCTTCGACAAGCGTGATCCGGGCGGCCGCGTGGAAGCCTGGGACGCCGCGGGTTGCCCGCAGGGCATCGGCCATCAGCGTGCCCCTGCCCGGCCCAAGCTCGGCCAGGGTGAAGGGCGCGGGGGCGCCCTGGTCGAGCCAGGCCTGCGCGAGGGCAAGGCCCAGAAGCTCTCCGAACATCTGGGTGATTTCGGGGGCGGTGGTGAAGTCGCCCTTGCTCCCGAACGGCTCACGCGTGGTGTAGTAGCCGTGGACCGGGTGCAGAAGGCACTCGGCCATGTAATCGGCGACGGTGATCGGGCCGGTCTCGCGGATGCGCTCGGCCAGCAGGCGGGCGAGCGGGGTCATCGCGCCCGGGCGCGGGCCAGGAACCACAGGCCCGCGGCGATCATTGGCAGGGACAGGATCTGTCCCATGGTCAGGCCGAAGCCGCCGACCTGCACCGCCCAACCGATCGGATTGCCGGGCGAGACGAATTGCGCATCGGGCTGGCGGACGAACTCCACCAGAAAGCGCGCCAGGCCGTAGCCGGTCAGGAACAGCCCCATGATCGCGCCCGGCCGCTTCAGCCAGCCGCGGCGGAAGGCGAGCCAGATCAGGACGACAGCCAGCAGCAGCCCCTCAAGCGCGGCCTGGTACAGCTGGCTGGGGTGGCGGGCGCACAGGCCGACGACGCCCTCGCAGGCCTGGGCGGCCTCGCCGGGGAAGATCACCCCCCAGGGCATCGAGGTGGGGCGGCCCCAAAGCTCGGCGTTGATGAAGTTGGCCAGGCGGCCAAGCATCAGGCCCACCGGAACGGCCAGCGCCAGAAGATCGCCCATCGACAGCATCGGGATGCGCTCGCGGCGGCAGAACCACAGTCCGGCGACGACGACGCCGGCGAAACCGCCGTGGAAGGCCATGCCGCCCTCCCAGACCCGGATGATCTGAAGGGGGTCGGCAAGGTAGGTGGCGGGGTCGTAGAAGATGACATAGCCCAGGCGGCCGCCCAGGATGATGCCGACCACGGCCCAGGTGAGGAACCGCTCGACCTGATCGGGCGTCAGCGGCGGCTGACCGGCCCAGAGGTGCTGCATGCGGACGGCGCGCTGGATGATCCACCAGCCGAAGAGGATGCCCGCGATATAGGCCAGCGCATACCAGCGCAGGGCGAAGGTGAAGCCGAATAGCTCGATCTCGAACAGCGTGGGCGAGAGGTCGGGAAAGGGAATCATGCGGGCCTCCGTATGCCGCGCTTGTCGCGGGCGGGACGGGCGAAGTCAACCGGCGGCCCCATCCGCCTTGCCCCGGGGCCACGTCGGGGCCATATAGGGCGCAAGCGCAAAGGAGGTCCCCATGCAGACCCGCAACAAGTTCCTGGACGACATGAGCCAACTGATGACCAACGCCATGGGCGTGGCTCAGGGCGCCAAGACCGAGGCGGAGACGGCGATGCGCAGCTTCATCGACCGCTGGATGGCCGACCGGGACTTCGTGACGCGCGAGGAATTCGACGCGGCCCGGGCCATGGCCCAGAAGGCGCGCGAAGAGAACGCGGCGCTGGAGGCCAGGATCGCGGCGCTGGAAGCGTCGCTGGCGAAGAAGAAGGGCTGACGGAGCGCTCGTCGATGACTTCGTCACTTCTCGCTGCGGGGTCCCTGCCCGACGAGGAGACGAAGTCGAACGAGGAGGTTTCCTTTCACGCCCGGACCAGCCTGAACGCCGCCGAGGCGCCCCAGCCCGAGACGGCCGCCAGGACCAGCGACAACAGCCCGTAAAGCAGCGGCTGTTCCTGCGCGAGGTTGAAGATCCAGCGCTCCAGCCCCTCTTTCCGCACGCCGATCACCCGCTCCTGGCTGGCGATCACCCGCTGATCGCGCAAGAGGAACAGCCGGACCTTGTATTCCCCCTCGGTCAGGTTCGAGGGCAGCATGATGTCGGTGCGGAACAGCGTCTCTTCGGTCAGTTCGACCTTACCCTGCAACACGCGATACCGCCCTTCATTCGTGCGCACCCGCTGCAGGCCCAGAAGGAAGTCCCCCGCCTGTTCAGCCTCGGCCGTGATGCCGACGGCGCGGATCACGCGTTCGATGGTGATGGCGTGGCGCAGGTCTTCCGTTTCGGACAGGATGTGATCCAAGGGCCCGGTTGTCGCCACGGCATAGAAGCTGGGCGCGCTGTCGACCCGGACCTCGGCATTGTTCAGCCAGATTCCTGCCACCCGATCCTTGCGCCGGACCGTGACCGCGGTCGATGGCCCCTCGACCGTCACGATCACCTCTAGTGGGCCCTGCCCTTCCGGCACCGGGGTGTCGCGCTTGACTGCGCCGTAGATCAGGATCTCGGAGCCTTCGAAATCGGCGGTGATCGACACGCGGTTCTGGCTCATCCCCGCAACGATCTGCTCTTGCGCGGCGGCGGGCAGTGTCAGGGCGAAGAGTATCAGTGCGAGCCGAATCATGGCAGCGCCCCCGCGACCGAATACAGCTCGGACGGTTCGACCAGCAGGTCCACCGCGATGCGGATCGACACAGCCAGCACCAGAAGCGACAGAAGGATGCGCAGTTGTTCCGCCTTCAGCTTCACCCCGACCCGCGTGCCGATCTGCGCGCCGACCACGCCGCCCAGGATCAGAAGCAGCGCCAGCATCATGTCGACGGTCTGGCTGGTGACAGCATGCATCACCGTGGTGAAGGCCGTGACGAAAATGATCTGGAACAGCGAGGTGCCGATCACCACCTTGGTCGGCATCCCCAGCAGGTAGATCATCGCGGGAACCATGATGAACCCGCCGCCCACGCCCATGATCGCGGCCAGGAAGCCCACCAGCGCCCCCACGGCAAGCGGAGGGATCACGCTGATGTAAAGGCCGCTGGCGCGGAACTTCATCTTGAAGGGCAGGCCGTGGGCCCAGGAATGGACATGCGCGCGGCGCACCGGGGCGCCGGGTTTGCGGGCGCGCAGAAGGCTGCGCAGGCTTTCCTGGAACATCATCGCGCCGATCAGGCCCAGGAAGACGACGTAAGAGAGCTGCACGAAGAGGTCGACCTGACCGGCCTCGGTCATCAGGCGAAAGACCCAGACCCCCACCACCGACCCGGCAAGGCCCCCGGCCAGAAGCACCCATCCCATGGTGAAGTCCACGCCCTTGCGCCGCAGTTGCGCCAGGACGCCCGAAACCGAAGAGGCCACCACCTGGTTCGCGCCGGTCGCCACGGCGACGGCGGGGGGCACGCCGATGAAGAACAGAAGCGGCGTGATCAGAAAGCCGCCGCCCACGCCGAACATGCCGGACAGGAACCCCACGATGCCGCCCAGCCCCAGGATGAGGAAGGCATTGACCGAGACCTCGGCGATCGGGAGGTACAGTTGCATGGGCGCGGGCCCGTTCGGGGGGAAAGCGGCGGATTAGTCAAAGGGTTGCGCACCTTTGACCGCGATGTCAAACCCGGTTTTCCCTCATCGGAGGCTGCGGAGGAATTCCCGCAGGATGCGTTCCAGTTTTGCCGCACCCAGGGGGGCCATGGCCTTGGTGTGTTCGTGGCTGATCTTCTCGTCGCTCATCCCTGCGGCCATGTTGGTGATGGTCGAGATCGCCGCGACCTTCAGGCCCAGGAAACGGGCCAGGATCACCTCGGGCACGGTGGACATGCCGACCGCGTCGCCGCCCAGAAGCTTCAGCATCCGAATCTCGGCCGGGGTCTCGAAAGTGGGGCCGGAGTACCAGCAGTAGACGCCCTCGGGCAGGTCCAGCGCCTGTTGCGCGGCGGCGGCTTTCAGCGCGGCGCGCAGGGCGGGGTCATGGGCGTCGGTCATCGGCACGAAGCGGGCGTCGGTCTTTTCACCGATCAGCGGGTTCAGGCCGGAATAGTTGATGTGGTCCGAAAGCAGCATCACATTGCCCGGCGGGATGTCGCTGCGCAGCGAGCCTGCGGCATTGGTCAGGATCAGCTCGGTCGCGCCAAGGTCCTTGAGGACCTGCAGCGGCAGCAGCATCGCGCGGGGGTTGCCGCTCTCGTAATAATGCTCGCGCGCGCCAAAGACGGCGACCCGGACGCCCTCCAGGGTGCCGACATGCAGGTTCGGGTTGTGGCCCGAGACGCCGACATGCGGGAAGCCGGGCAGGTCGGCATAGGGGATCGCGACGCCCTCGACCTGCTGCGCGATATGGCCAAGGCCCGAGCCGAGGATCAGGCCCAGTCGCACGGGCGCCTCTCCGGCGCGGCTGCGGATCAGGCTGGCAAGGGTCGCGGCATCGGTCATCGGTTGCGCCTTCTGGCTGGCGGCGGAGCGGGGGGTTTCACAACCCCCGCACCCACCGTGGGATATTTTCGGAAGAGAAGGACAATTTTAGCCGAATTGTCCGGGTCAACGTTCCTTCACATAGGGCTCACCCCCTGCGCGCGGCGGGATTGCCTTGCCGATGAACCCGGCCAGCACGATCACGGTCAGCACATAGGGCAGCGCGTCCAGGAAGGGGACGGGGACCTTGACCTGGACCACCGCCTGCACCACGTCGGGCCGCAGCGCCAGGGCCTGGAAGAAGCCGAAGAGGAGGCAGGCCCAAAGCGCCGCCACCGGACGCCATTTGGCGAAGATCAGCGCGGCAAGCGCGATATAGCCCCGGCCCGCCGTCATGTCCTTGCCGAAGCCCGCCTGCAGCGCGGTCGCCATATAGGCACCTGCCAGACCGCATAGGACGCCGGTAATCGCCACGGCGGCAAAGCGCAGGCCAACGACAGAGACCCCGGCCGTGTCCACAGCGGCCGGATTCTCGCCCACCGCGCGCAGGCGCAGGCCAAAGCGGGTGCGGTTCAGCACCCACCAGGACAGGGGCACCGCCAGAAGTGCGGCATAGACCAGCAACGAATGTCCCGAGATGACCTCATGGTAGAGTGGACCGATGACCGGCACGTCACGCAAGGTCTCGGCCAGGGGCAGGGTGACCGGATGGAACCGCGCATCGCCGGTCAGGGGGGGCGTGCGGCCGCCCTGGCGGAACAGGGCCTGGGCGATCAGGACGGTCAGGCCCGAGGCAAGGAAGTTCAGCGCCACGCCGGAAATCAGCTGGTTGCCGCGGAAGGTGATCGAGGCCAGCCCGTGGATCGCCGCAAAGACCAGCGAGGCGCCGATCCCGGCAAACAGACCCAGCCAGACCGAGCCGGTCAGAAAGGCCACCGCGCCCGAGGCCATGGCGGCGGCCAGCATCTTGCCTTCCAGCCCGATGTCGAAGATCCCCGACCGTTCCGAGAACAGCCCCGCAAGGCAGGCCAGCAGGAGCGGCGTCGCCAGGCGCAGGGTGGAATCGAGGATTTGCAGAAGCGTGTTGTAATCCATCACGCGGCTCCCAGTTTCTGGCTGCGGACCAGCCCGAAGATGCGGGTGAGCAGCATCCGCACCATCATGTCCAGCGCCCCGGTGAACAGGATCACCAGACCCTGCACCACGATCCGCATCTCGATCGGGATCGAGGTCCAGAGACCGAGCTCCGCCCCGCCCTGGTAGAGGAAGCCGAACAAGAGCGCCGCCAGCACCACACCGATCGGATGGTTCCGCCCCATCAGCGCCACGGCAATGCCGATGAAGCCTGCCCCTTCGGAAGAGTTCTGCAGAAGGCGCTCGGCTTCGCCCATCACGTTGTTGATGCTCATCATCCCGGCCAGGGCGCCGGACATCAGCATGGTGACCAGAATGATGAAGGTCGGGTTGATCCCGGCATAGCGGGCGGCGGGTTCGGACTTGCCGAAGGCGCGGATCTGGTAGCCAAGCCGCGTCTGCCACAGGATCGCCCAGACCATCACCGCCATGCCCAGCGCGATGAAAAGCGTGACGTTGGCGGGCACAGGCTTGGTGAAGATCAGGCCGAGCCCCGGAATGTCGTTCAGCGCCGGAAGGGTCGCGCCTTCCGGGAAACGGGCCGAGGCCGGATCCATCTGTCCCGCCGGGCGCAGGACGTCGACCAGGAGGTAGACCAGCAGCGCCGAGGCGATGTAGTTGAACATGATCGTGGTGATCACGATATGGCTGCCGCGCTTGGCCTGGAGATAGGCCGGGATCGCCGCCCAGGCCGCGCCGAACAGCGCCGCCCCCAGCGTTGCGGCGACCAGCGCCACGGTCCAGTGCGGCCAGGGCAGCGCCAGGCAGACCAGCGCCACGCCAAGGCCGCCCAACTGGGCCTGCCCCTCACCGCCGATGTTGAACAGACCCGCATGGAAGGCGATGGTCACGGAAAGGCCGGTGAAGATGAAGCTGGTGGTGTAATACAGCGTATAGCCCCAGCCATAGGCCGACCCGAGCGCGCCATCGACCATGACGTTGAACGCCTCGACCGGGCTTTGGCCGATCGACAGCAGCACGATGGCCGAGATGATCGCGGCCAGCAGAAGCGAGATCACGGGCACCAGGACCACATCGGCCCAACGCGGCAAACGGTCCATCAGGCGGCCCTCCCTGCTTTGGCGGTTGCCCCCCCACCCCAGCCCTCCCCCACGGCGGGGGGAGGGAGGCTCCCGGCCTTGCAGGCGAGGCACGCGGGGCGGGCCGAAGTGCCTCCCCTCCCCCTTTGTGGGGAGGGGATGGGGGTGGGGGGCTGCCGCAGAAAGCTCATGCTGCCTCTCCCTTCCCGGTCATGCCCGCCATCAGCATCCCCAACTCGCGCTCATCGGTCTTTTCGGGATCGCGGAAGCCCATGATCCTGCCGTCGAACATCACCGCGATCCGGTCGGAAAGGGACAGGATCTCGTCCAGCTCGACGCTGACCAAAAGCACCGCCTTGCCCGCGTCGCGCAGCGCGACGATCTGGTTATGGATGAACTCGATCGCGCCGATGTCCACGCCACGGGTCGGCTGACCGACCAGCAACAGGTCCGGGTTCTGCTCCATCTCGCGCGCCACCACGATCTTTTGCTGGTTCCCGCCCGAGAAGCTCTTGGCCGCCAGGCCGGGAATCGGCGGGCGCACGTCAAACTTCTGCATCTTGCGGGCGGTGTCCTGCCGCAGCGCCTCGTTGTCCATGAAAAGCGCGTTCTTCTGGTATTCCGGTTCGTTGAAATAGCCGAAGGCCACGTTCTCCCAGGCGGTGAAGTCCAGGATCAACCCGTAATGATGCCGGTCCTCGGGCACATGGGCGATCCCGGCCCGCCGCCGCGACTGCCCGTCCGAACCCTTGCCCGACAGCGGCAGGTCGGCCCCGTTCAGCGTGACCTTGCCCGTCGCGCGCATCATGCCGCCAAGCGCGGCCAGCAGTTCCGACTGGCCGTTCCCGGCCACCCCGGCGATGCCCAGGATCTCGCCCGCGCGGATCTCGAAGCTGACGCCCTTCAGGCGCTCGACCTTGTGTTCGTCGCTGACGCGCAGATCCTCGACCTTCAGGACCACCGCGCCGGGGGTCGCGGGCTTCTTCTCGACTTCCAAGAGGACCTTGCGGCCGACCATCAGTTCCGCCAGTTGCTCGGGGCTGGTCTCGGCGGTCTTTACCGTGGCGACCATCGTGCCGCGCCGCATGACGCTGACGTTGTCGGTCGCCTCCATGATCTCGCGCAGCTTATGGGTGATCAGGATGATCGTCTTGCCCTGCTCTTTCAGCCCTTTCAGGATGCGGAACAGGTGATCTGCCTCGGCCGGGGTCAGGACGCCGGTGGGCTCGTCCAGGATCAGGATGTCGGCCTGGCGGTACAGCGCCTTCAGGATCTCCACCCGCTGCTGGTGACCGACGGACAGGTCCTCGATCAGCGCGTCGGGGTCGACGTCCAGTTCGTATTCGCGGCTGAGATCGGCCAGAACCTTGCGCGCCTTGGACAGCGAGTGGTTCAGAAGCTGCCCCTCCTCCGCCCCAAGGATCACGTTCTCCAGAACCGTGAAGTTCTGCACCAGTTTGAAATGCTGGAAGACCATCCCGATCCCGGCGCGGATCGCGCTTTGGCTGTCGGGGATCGCAGTCAGCTTGCCACCGATGAAGATCTGCCCGGCATCGGCCTTGTAGAAGCCGTACAGGATGGACATCAGCGTGGACTTGCCCGCCCCGTTCTCGCCGATGATCCCGTGGATCGTGCCGCGCGGCACCGCGATATTGATGTCCTTGTTCGCCTGAACCGGACCGAAGGCCTTGGAGATGCCCTTCAGTTCGATGGCGAGCGTGCCGTCAGCCATGTACCACCCCCTGTGTCACCCTGTTGCCCAAGGTGACTGCCGCCCATACCTGCGGCTTCCTTCCCTGCAAAAGTGCCGCGCCCATGGACTGGCGCGGCACGAAATGCGTCTTGTCCGACCTTAGAACGTGGCAGCCGGGCAGGTGTTGTCGGTCATGTAGTCGTGAACGACGACCTCGCCCGACTTGATTTTCTCGGCCGCGGCATCGACCTTGGCCTGCATTTCCGGCGTCACCAGGCTGGCGTTGTTCTCGTCCATCGCATAGCCCACGCCGTCGTTCGCCAGACCCATCACATTGATGCCGGGCTTCAGGTCGGTGCCTTCCTTGAAGGCTTCGTAGACCGCGTTGTCCACGCGCTTCATCATCGAGGTCAGGACCGAGCCGGGGTGCAGGTGGTTCTGGTTGCTGTCGACGCCGATCGAGAGGATGCCTTCGTCCGCGGCCGCCTGCAGCACGCCCACGCCGGTACCGCCCGCCGCCGCATAGATCACGTCCGCGCCCTGGGCCTTCTGGCCCTTGGCCAGTTCCGCGCCCTTGACCGGGTCGTTCCAGGCCGCCGGAGTCGTGCCGGTCATGTTCAGCACCACGGTCGCGTCGGGGTTCACCGCCTTCACGCCCTGGGCGTAGCCGCAGCCGAACTTGCGGATCAGCGGGATGTCCATGCCGCCGATGAAGCCCACGGTCCCCGTCTTCGAGGCCAGCGCGGCCATCATGCCCACCAGATAGGACCCCTCATGCTCGTTGAAGACGACCGACTTCACGTTCGGCTGGTCCACCACCATGTCGATGATGGCGAACTTGGTCTCGGGGAAGTCCGGGGCGACAGTGTTCAGCACGTCGCCGAAGGCAAAGCCGGTCATCACGACCGGGTTCGCGCCCGATTCCGCCAGTCGGCGCAGCGCCTGCTCGCGCTGCGCTTCCGACTGCATCTCCAGTTCCTTGTAGGTGCCGCCGGTTTCCTTGGCCCAACGCTCGGCCCCGTTGAAGGCGGCTTCGTTGAAGGATTTGTCGAACTTGCCGCCCAGGTCGAAGATGATCGCAGGTTCCGCGAAGGCTGCCCCGGCGCTCAGGGCGACGGCAGAGGCGCCCAGCAGGGATTTCATGAAGGTCATCGGTTGCTCCCGGTCGATGGTGTTATCCGTCATGCCCTGGTCCGGCCTGCCCCGCAGGGAGAGTCGACACCCGGCACTTCGATTGAAATTGGTCCGGTTCCCGCTTGACGGTCAAGGGATATTCCGTGCCGGACGCAGCGAATTTGACCGGCTGGTCAGGTTGCTACGGGCCTTGCCGTATCGTCAAGCGCCCGGCGCAGGACCAGCGCATCGACGCTTTTTCCATCTGCGCCCCGGTAATAGCCGCGCCGGCGGCCCGCCGGGATGAACCCCGCCCGGGCATAGACCGCCTGGGCTGCGTCATTGTCGGCGGCGACCTCCAGAAAGGCGCTCTCGGCCCCGCGCAGCCGGGCCTGGTACAGGAACCGGCTGACCAGCCGCTGGCCAAGCCCCCTGCGCCGGGCCTCGGGCGCGACGGCAAGGGTCAGAAGCTCGGCCTCACCCGCGACGGCCCGGCCCAGCAGAAACCCGGCATCGCCCTCGACCAGAAGGAAGACCAGCGGATCGGCCAGGATTTCGGTGAATTCCCCAGGGGTCCAGGGTCGCGGCGTGGCGAAACAGCGCGCGTGCAGCGCGGCAAGGTCAAGGGGTGTCACGGCAGGATCACCGGCGGCGGGTCGGCGGGCGGTGCGGCATCGGCGCCGCGCAAGTAGAAGGGGGCGGGGCGCGGCTGCGGCGTCGCGGCCCGCTCGGCCCCGATCCGGGCGATGGCCTCTACCAGTGGCATGGCGGGGGGCAAGGCGCGCTCGCCCGCGGCCGAGCCGGTGGCAGCGCAGGCCGGGACCACCCGGTCGGCCAGATGAGCGAGGCCCGGACCGTCGCCGGTGAAAAGCTGGACATAGACCTGCCCGCGCTTGGCATCCTCGATCACCACCAGCGGGCGCGGCAGGCCATGGGCCAGCGCCTCCAGCCGCGTGACTCCGATCGCCGGGATTTTCAGCCCCAGCGCCAGACCCCGCGCTGCGGCCACCGCGATGCGGACCCCGGTAAAGTTCCCCGGCCCGGTCCCCACCGCGAGGGCCTTGAGGTCAGCCCAGCCGATGCCGCCTTCGGCCAAGAGCTCCTCCAGCAGCGGGACGAGGCGCTCGGCCTGCCCCTTCTCCATCGGCTCATCCCGCAGGATCACCCGGTCTGGCAGCAGCAAAGCGGCCGCGCAATGCGCGGCCGAGGTGTCGAAGGCCAGGATCGGCAAGATCATCGCAGGCCCCGGGCCTCAAGCAGCGACGGGACGGACTTCCAGCACTTCCGGGATATAGTGACGCAAGAGGTTCTCGATCCCCATCTTCAGCGTCAGCGTGCTGGAAGGGCAGCCCGCGCAGGCGCCCTGCATGTGCAGGTAGACCACGCCCCGGTCGAAGCCGTGGAACGTGATGTCGCCCCCATCCTGAGCCACCGCCGGGCGGACACGGGTATCCAGCAACTCCTTGATCTGACGGACGATTTCTCCATCCTCACCAGTATGCTCGGCATGGCCGCCGCCCGAAGCCTCACCCTCGATCACCGGCTGACCCGACTGGAAATGCTCCATGATCGCGCCCAGGATCTGCGGCTTGATGTGCTGCCATTCGACGCCGTCGGCCTTGGTCACGGTGACGAAATCGGTGCCGAAGAAGACGCCGGTCACGCCGCCCGCCGCGAAGATGCGCCGCGCAAGCGGGGACTTCGCCGCAGCCTCGGCGCTGGGGAAATCGGCGGTGCCGAGGTCGAGCACGGTCTGGCCGGGCAGGAATTTCAGCGTCGCGGGGTTCGGGGTGGATTCGGTCTGGATGAACATGTCCGGGTCTCCGACTGGATTAGTCGGATATGCGCCTTCGCCCCCCGACTGTCAAGTTTGGAACCGTTCTAAATCTGGGCGCAACGCAGGGTGGGCGATATCGCCCCCCTGCGCCGCACCTCATTCCGCCGCTTCCACCCGGGGCGGCCCGGCCCGGCGCATCGACTGGGTCAACCGCCGCTCATCCCGCGGCGAGACGCCGAACAGCTGGGTATAATGCCGGATCATCGGGCTCGAGGTCATATAGCCCACCGAGGCCGCGATCTCGCGCAGCGAGTCATTCGAATACAGCACCCTCTGCCGCGCCTTCATCAGCCGCAACTGGTGGTAATAGCGCAACGGGCTCTGCCCGGTCTCGCGCTTGAAGGTCCGCTCGAAATGTCGGCCCGACAGACCCACCGCCGCCGCGACATCGGGGATCCGCAGGGGATCTTCGACATGGGTTTCAAACAGCCGGATCGCCTCGCGGATCGGGGCGGGCAGGTTGTCCGTCGTCCCCCCGGCCCGCGCCACCGGCACCTTCTGGCTGGCATCCGCGTCGCGGACGAAGGGGTGCTGGAACCAGCAGGCGACCTCGGTCATGCAATCGCGGCCCAGCCGGTCCTCGATCAGCCGCAGCATCAGGTCGAAGACTGCCCCTGCCCCGCTTGCGGTGATCCGCCGTCCTTCGCGCAGGATCGCGGCCTCGCGCGCCTGAACTTCCGGGAAATCCGCCTTGAACGCCGCCTCATAGCACCAATGGACCGAGCAGGGCCGCCCCTGCATCAACCCTGTCCGGGCCAGCGGGAAGATCCCGCCCGAGAACGCGCCCAGCGTCACCCCGGTCCGGTCCAGCCAGCGCAGCCGGGCCGGGCTGCGGCGCGGGTCGGCATATTCGGCCGTCGGCGGCGAGATGAGGTAAAGGTGGTCCAGCCCCTCCACCGTCTGCAGCGTTGCGTCCGGGTCAAAGCCGATCTCGGCCGAAGACCGCACCGGAGCAGGGGATTCCGCGACCAGGGTCCAGACGAATTCACGCCGGCCGGTGATCTCGTTCGCGGCGCGCAGGGGTTCGATGGCCGAGGTCAGACAGGCCATCGGAAAGCCGGGGAAGAGCAGGAACCCCAGCCGCAGCGGTTCGCGTGCGCGAGTCTCGGTCATCGGACAACTCCCAAGGCAAATCGGACGAAGGGCAGCGGCAAGGGGTCGCACAGCGGGGTTCCGGCCAATGCGTCCACGCGGTCCCGCATGATGCCGAAGAAGTGCTCGTCCAAGTCGAGGACACCTTCCTGATGATCACTTTTCGCCAGTTGTCGATGATTCCCGCCAAAAAGCAATAATGAAGTTCAACTTTTTTTCTTTGCAGGCAGAACCAGGCCAGCGCTCCGCGGGCCAATGTCCTTTTGTCAGGACAAGGAACGCAAAAACCCCGGGGGATGATCCCCCAGGGTCAGAAGGCTTTCGCCGAGCACAGACCTATCGGGCGACCGTCACCGAACACCCCGCCTGACCGGCCACTTCCGTCGCGACCGAGCCCAGGACCAGACGCTTGACCCCCCGCTTGTCGCCGGTGCCCATGACAATCTGGTCGGCCGCGATTTCCTCGGCATAAGCGATGATCGCCGGACCGGCCCCGCGCGAGATCAGGACTGCGGTGTCGATCGACCCGGCCCCCGCCTCGCGGGCCTTGGCCGCGGCTTTGGACAGGATGGCCTCGGCCTCCTCGTCGGTCCAGTGGTTGATCGTCGGTCCGCGCGCCCCGCCGACCGCCAGGTTGACGGTGCAGATCGTCAGATGCCCCCCCGTCAGTTTCGCAAGCTCGGCCGCGTGCAGAAGTCCGGTATCGGCATGGTCGCTGCCGTCCACCGGGCAAAGGATCTTTCTGGTCATCGCCGTACCCTCTGGTCCATTGGCATTGCGGAAGGATACGCAGATTTTCGGTGGACTTGCCTTGACCTAAGTCAAGATCCTTTCCCGTTGGGAAAACAAGGGCCCCGGAGAGCTCCGGGGCCAAGTTGGGGGTCAGGGTAGGCAAGATCGGGCAAGGCGCCCGTCGGGGGCCCGGCTGAGGAACCGGGTCCGATTCGCATGAATTCGGTCAACGCGATCCCGCAAGCCATTGCCTTTCTTCGGGACCGCGCCGTGGCTCAGGCCGGAGGCCGGTCAGATGTCCAGCGTGTTCTGCATTTCTCAGGCCGAGAAGTGGCTGCAGTAGTCGTTCCACTCCTTGTGCTTCAGCTTCAGATAGGCGGCCGAGAACTCCTCGCCCATCATCGCCTTCAGCGTCTTGTCCTTGTCGAACTCGCGCAGGGCGTCCAGCAGGTTCAGCGGCAGTTTGGGCGCGTTCTTCACCGTATGGCCCATCTGGTACATGTCGATGTCGTAGCGCCGCCCCGGATCGGCCTTGCTTCGCACCCCGTCCAGACCGGCGGCCAGGATCACTGCCTGCATCAGATAGGGGTTCGCCGCGCCGTCGGGCAACCGGAGTTCAAACCGGCCCGGCCCCGGCACGCGGACCATGTGGGTCCGGTTGTTGCCGGTCCAGGTCACCGTGTTCGGCGCCCAGGTCGCGCCACTGGACGTGCGGGGCGCGTTGATCCGCTTGTAGCTGTTCACCGTCGGGTTGCAGATCGCCGCCAGCGCGCTGGCATGCTTCATGATCCCGCCCAGGAAGTGGCGGCCCTGGTCCGAGAGCGACAGCTCTTTCGACGGATCCGAGAAGGCGTTGGTCTTGCCGTCCAGCGACCAGACCGAGATATGGGCGTGGCAGCCCGACCCGGTCAGCCCCTTGAAGGGCTTCGGCATGAAGGTCGCGCGAAGGCCGTGCTTCTCGGCCACCGACTTCATCATGAACTTGAAGAAGCTCAACTTGTCGGCCGTGGCCAGCACGTCGTCGTACTTCCAGTTCATCTCGTACTGGCCGGTCGCGTCCTCATGGTCGTTCTGGTAGGCTTCCCAGCCCATCTCCAGCATATAGTCGCAGACCTCGGCGATGCAGTCATACTGCCGCATCATGGCCTGCTGGTCGTAGCAGGGCTTCTCGGCGCAGTCGTAGGGGTCGGCGATCCTGTCGCCCTGCGGGGTCAGCAGAAAGAACTCGGGCTCGACTCCGGTCTTGACGCGCAGGCCGTCCTTGGCCGCCTCGTCCACCAGCCGGCGCAGCACGTTGCGCGGGGCCTGGGCCAGCGGCTTGTCTTCCATCACGCAGTTCGAAGCGACCCAGGCTACCTCCTTCTTCCAGGGAAGCTGGATCACCGCTTCGGGGTCGGGGACCGCCATCATGTCGGGATGCGCCGGCGTCAGGTCCAGCCAGGTGGCAAAGCCGGCAAAGCCCGCCCCGTCCACCGCCATGTCATTGATCGCCTGCGTCGGCACCAGTTTTGCACGCTGTCCACCGAACAGGTCGGTATAGGATACCATGAATTACTTGACGCCTTTTTCCTTGGCCCATTTGGCAAGGTCCTTCGCCATCACTGTAGCTCCCTAAGTCTTTTATTTGTTTGCTGTATGGGGAAACGGCGGCTTAAAAGCCGCCGTTCCGTCCCGGTATCCAGTTGGTGCCAGCCAGGGGAACCCCCGCCATCGCCGCCGCCTCGATGGTCAGCGAGCACAGGTCCTCAGGTTCCAGGTTGTGCAGGTGGTTCTTGCCGCAAGCCCGCGCAATGGTCTGCGCTTCCAGCGTCATCACCTTGAGATAGTTCTTCAGGCGACGGCCGCCGAGCACGGGGTCGAAGCGCTTGAAGAGCTCCGGGTCCTGCGTGGTGATGCCGGCCGGGTCGCGGCCTTCGTGCCAGTCGTCATAGGCATCCACAGTGGTGCCCAGCTTCTGGTATTCCTCCTCCCACTTCGGATCGTTGTCGCCCAGCGCGATCAGCGCCGCCGTCCCGATGGCCACCGCATCAGCGCCCAGCGCCATCGCCTTGGCCACGTCCGCGCCCGTGCGGATCCCGCCCGAGACGATCAGCTGCACCTTGCGGTGCATCCCCAGGTCCTGCAGCGCCTTCACCGCCTGCGGGATGCAGGCCAGGATCGGCATGCCGACATGTTCGATGAACACGTCCTGCGTCGCCGCCGTACCGCCCTGCATGCCGTCCAGCACCACGACGTCCGCGCCCGCCTTCACCGCCAGCGCGGTGTCATAGTAGGGACGCGCGCCGCCGACCTTGACGTAGATCGGCTTTTCCCAGTCGGTGATCTCGCGGATCTCCATGATCTTGATCTCAAGATCATCGGGGCCGGTCCAGTCCGGGTGACGGCAGGCCGAGCGCTGGTCGATCCCCTTGGGCAGGTTGCGCATCTGCGCCACGCGATCGCTGATCTTCTGGCCCAGCAGCATCCCGCCACCGCCGGGCTTCGCGCCCTGGCCCACGACCACCTCGATCGCATCCGCGCGGCGCAGGTCGTCGGGGTTCATGCCATAGCGGCTGGGAAGGTACTGATAGACCAGCGTCTTGGAGTGGCCGCGCTCTTCCTCGGTCATCCCGCCGTCGCCGGTGGTGGTCGAGGTGCCGGCGGCGGTCGCGCCACGGCCAAGCGCCTCCTTGGCGGGGCCGGACAGCGCGCCAAAGCTCATCCCGGCGATGGTGATCGGGATATCCAGGTGGATCGGCTTCTTGGCGAAGCGGGTGCCGAGCCAGACGTCGGTCGAGCATTTCTCGCGGTAGCCTTCCAGCGGATAGCGAGAGATGGACGCGCCGAGGAACAGAAGGTCATCGAAGTGCGGCAGGTGCCGCTTCGTGCCGCCGCCGCGGATGTCATAGATGCCAGAGGCAGCCGCGCGGCGGATTTCGGCGTTCACCGCGGGGGTGAAGGTGGCCGAGTAGCGGGGCGGGGTTTTCGGGAATTCGGTCATTCCTGTGCCTCAGTACGACGATGCATTGTCGATGTTGAAATTGTAGAGTTTGCGGGCGGAGCCATAACGCCGGAACTCTTCCGGCTTGGCCTTGCCGTCGGCTTCGCCCTTCCGCAGCAGCTCTTCCAGGATGGCGTAATGCTCGTCCCGCATCTCCTTCTCGATGCAGTCCGCGCCCAGCGACTTCACGCTGCCGCGAACGAACAGCCGCGCTTCGTAAAGCGAATCACCCAGCGCGTCGCCCGCATCGCCCAGCACGACCAGGTTGCCCGACTGCGCCATGAAGGCCGACATATGGCCGATGGAGCCGTGGACGACGATGTCGATCCCTTTCATCGAGACGCCGCAGCGGCTGGCCGCATTGCCCTTGATGACCAGCAGGCCGCCGCGTCCGGTCGCCCCGGCATACTGGCTGGCGTTGCCGTCGATGATGACGGTGCCCGACATCATGTTCTCGGCCACGCCAGGCCCGGCCGAGCCCTTGATGCGGATCGTCGCGTGCTTGTTCATGCCCGCGCAGTAATAGCCGGTCGACCCGTGCACGGTGATGTTCACCGGCGCGTCAACCCCGGCGGCGATGGCATGTGCGCCCTTGGGGTTGATGACCTCCCAGTCGGTCATGTTGGTCTGGCCCTTCAGCGCATGCAGCGCCGAGTTGAGCGCCCGAAGGCCCTCTTTGCCCAGATCGAAGGTCTGCATTGTCTCAACGCTCCCAGAAATAGACGGTGGCGGGTTCCGGCTCCCAGACGCGGGCATTTTCGATGCCCGGCAGGTTGACCAGCGCCCGGTATTCCGACCCGAAGGCCACATATTCGTCGGTTTCGGCCATGACGGCGGGCTTGCAGGCGATGGGGTCGCGCACGACGCCAAAGCCGTTCTTGGTGCCGACGACGAAGGTGTAGAACCCGTCCAGGTCCTCCAGCCCCGATTCCAGGGCCTTGCCCAGATCCTCGCCCTCTTTCAGCTTCTGGCTGACATAGGCGGCGGCGACCTCGGTGTCGTTCTGGGTCTCGAAGGTCATGCCCTTGCGGATCAGCTCGCGGCGCAGGCCGTTGTGATTCGACAGCGAGCCGTTGTGCACCAGGCACTGGTCCGGCCCGGTCGAGAACGGGTGCGCGCCCATCGTGGTCACGGCCGATTCGGTCGCCATGCGGGTGTGGCCGATGCCATGGGTGCCCTTCATCTTGGCCACTTCAAAGCGGGCGGCCACGTCCTTGGGCAGGCCGACCTCCTTGAAGATCTCGATGGCGTCGCCCGCGCTCATCACCTTCACGCCGGGGCGCAGATGCGATAGGGCCGAGCGGGCCGCGTCCATCTGCCCCAGCGGAACCTCAAGCACCGCATGAGTGGACTTGATCTTCATCGTGACCGGCTGACCGATGGCTGCATGCAGTTCCCCGTCGAGGTCCTTGAAGTCTTTCGTGGGTTCCGCGGACTGGATGGTGATCTTCCCCAACCCGTCCTTCGCGCCGCCATAGATCGCGATCCCCGCACTGTCGGGGCCGCGGTCGGTCATGGTGATCAGCATGTCTGTCAGCAATTCGCCCAGCCGGGGTTCCAGCTTGGGATCCTTCAGGAACAGTCCAACGATGCCGCACATGGATTCGTCTCTCCTCTGCGTGATTGAGGTGACGCTAGCATCCCATTGTACACCTATCAACTGGTAAGAAACTTTTTTTCACCTGACGGGAAAACGGCCAGTCTCGCCGCAAGAAGCGGCACTTTTTCTTGACAGAGTGTCGCAGGTCGCTTTCCCTACGGAAAACAAATTTGCCGCAGAGGGAAAGGCGTCGGGCTGCGTCTGGGGGCGGCAAACCAATCGGCCCAAGGGAGGAAATCTGTGACTGACCTTAATCGGCGGATTGAGGCGATGCATCGACGTGACGTGCTTGTGGCATGGGCGTTCGTGATCGGCCTCTGGTTTGCGGTGATCTTCGTGGCACTTGCCACCTGGAACCTGGCGCCCACGTCGGGCGCCCGGGCCATCCTGCTCTTTGCCGGGGCGACGGTGCTGTTGTTCAACACGGCCGCGATCCTGGCAATGCTGCGCCATTACCGGGAAGATCGGGACTTCATGTACGGCATCGACATCAAGTTCCTCGACGAAGCCCGCGGACGGAGGGGGTGACGATGGCACATTACAAACCCCCGAAACAGGGCAAGGCCAGCCAGCTGTTCGACGTGGTCGTGCTGGTGGTGCTGACCGTAGGCTCGCTGTTCGTGCCGCTGTGGCTGAACATGGCGGGCGCGGCCAAGTCCGTCGCCAACCCGATCGCCAACCCGACATGGGAAGCCCTCGGCCAGAACGCCGCTCAGGCCGCCAAATACGAGGCCCTGGGCTTCACGCCCGAAACGGCGCACGACCTGATCCTGGCCCGGTTCGACTACAGTTTCTCGATCGCCGCGCTGCTGACGATGATCGTGGTCATCGTGCTCTACTATTTCCTGATCCTGCGGTTCTCGGAAGTCGAGTATCGCGAGGTCATCTCTGAGAAATTCGGCAAATAGGGGGCGACCATGGATCTGTGGAACTACATCGAATACGGGGCCTGGGCGCTATCCGCGCTGCTTGGCCTGCACATGCTGGTGGACTGGCTGAAGACCGACAGCACCTATTCCGAAGACGTCCTGACCTCCTCGCGCGAAGGCGAGCTTGAGGCCATGGCCGAAGAACACAAGGTACACTGATGGCTGACGTCGACATCACCTCGCAAACCATGGACGGCATGGGGCCGCACGGCACCAAGGTCGGCCTCCTGCGCGTTCTCGGCCCGGCGCATGTCTGGGCGCTTGGCGTGGGCATCGTCCTTGTGGGCGAATACATGGGCTGGAACTTCTCGGTCGGCAAAGGCGGGGCCTATGCCGCGCTGATCGCCTGCTGGTTCGCGGGCATCCTCTACTCCTGCGTCGCCATGATCGACTCGGAGGTCACCTCGACCGTGGCCTCGGCCGGCGGGCAGTATACCCAGGCCAAGCATATCATCGGGCCGCTGATGGCCTTCAACGTCGGCCTCTACCTCGTCTTCGCCTACACCATGCTGGAAGCCGCCAACGCGATCACCGCGGGCTACCTGTTCTCGGTCGTGGCGCAGATGACCGGCCATACCGGAGAGCTTGACCAACGGCCCTTCATCATCCTGGTCATCACCTTCCTGGCCTGGCTGAACTATCGTGGCGTGCTGGCGACGCTGACCTTCAACCTGGTCATCACCGCCATAGCCTTCAGCGCGATCATCATCCTGTTCCTGTCCACCTCCGGCATCCTCGGCGGCGGGATCATGGAACACGCCGCGCTGTTCGAGGGGCACGAGCTTCCCTACGGCTGGGTCGGCGTGCTGGCGGCGATGCACTTCGGCCTGTGGTACTACCTTGGCATCGAGGGCACGACCCAGGCGGCCGAGGAAGTGCGCTCGCCCGCCCGCTCGCTGCCCTTCGGGACGCTGGCCGGGATCATGACGCTGCTGATCGCGGCGACCCTGACCTGGTTCATGTGCTCGGGCGTGCTGCCCTGGGAATACCTGGGCGATGGCGTCTCGGGCTCGGTCGCGCCGCTGTTCGACACCGCGCGCCTGTCGGGCTCGGACGCGCTGGTCTGGCTTCTTGGTTTCGGTACGCTTTTCGCCACGCTTGCCAGCGCCAACGGCTGCATCAACGACGCCTCGCGGGCCTGGTTCGCCATGGGCCGCGACAAGTACCTGCCGGGCTGGTTCGGCGCGGTTCACCCGAAGTACCGCACGCCCTACCGGGCCATCGTGTTCCTGGTCCCGATCGCGCTGATCTTCGCCCTTGGCGCGCCGCTTGACCAGGTGATCACCTTCTCGATCCTCTCGGGCCTCCTGGGCTATACCTTCATGCCGCTCAACATCATCCTGTTCCGCCGCAAATGGCCGCTGGACACGATCAAGCGCGGTTATGAACACCCGTTCCACCCGATCCCCGCGATTGCGCTTCTCACCCTGTGCGGCGTGACCTTCTTCGCGGTGTTCCTGGGCTACGGGACCCAGCTGGTGGCGATGATCGGCTTCTACATCATCGTGTCGCTCTGGTTCCACTTCTGGCGCTATCGCTTCGTGAACCGGGGGGCGCAGTTCACCATGCCCTGGCCGAAGCCCCGGGGCTACTAAGGCAAAGGGCCCGCGCCACACACGGCGCGGGCCACATTCCCGATGTCCCCACTCATCCCCCTGGGCCTTGCCCTTGCCCTTCTCGGACTCTGGCTTGGCCACCGTCTGCTATCCGAATCACGTCAGCGCAGCGCCAGCCGCGCCGCCTATTTCGACGCGGTGAAACCGCTGTTTCAGGGCGGCGAGACCCGCCTGCAGCCCACCGGCTTTCCCCGCATGACCGGCCGCCGCGACGGGTTGGCCTTCGACCTGCAGGCCGTGCCCGACACGCTGACCTTCCGCAAGCTGCCTGCGCTCTGGGTCCTGGTCACCCTGCCCGAGCCCCTGCCGCTGCGCGCCACGCTCGACCTGATGGCCCGGCCTTCGGGGAATGAGCCCTTCACGAAATTCGCCACCCTGCCGCAGTCGCTGCCCACTCCGCCCGACCTCCCGCGTGAGGTCGCGGTCCGCAGCGACGACGCCAGCCGCATCCCGCCCCCGGACCTCATCGCCCGCCACGCGCATCTTTTCCAGGACTCGCGCGTGAAGGAACTCGTCCTCTCGCCCAAGGGTCTGCGCATCGTGATCCTGGCGGAAGAGGCCGACCGCGGCCGCTTCCTCATCTTCCGCGAGGCCGAGATGGGCCGCAGCCCCTTGTCCCCCGCGCGGCTCCGGCCGATCCTCGACAGCCTTGCCGCCCTGCGCGAAGATGTCATGACCCTGACGGAGAACCCATGAAACCGCCGCCGAACCCGCATCTGGTGCTTGCAGTGGCCCTGGTCCTTCCCGGCATGGGCCAGGTCCTGAACCGCCAGCCGGTGCGCGGGCTGATCTTCGTCTGCTTCGCCGTGCTCCTGGGCGGCTTCACGCTGAAGACCGCAGCGCCGGATGTGTCCTTCGTGGGCAAGCTCTCAGGCGCGCTGTTCGTCTGGGCGATGGCGATCCTCGATGCCTACAAGACCGCCCGTATCCGCCGCGCCGTCTGGGATCACGCGCAGCGCTGAAGACCGGGTGGCAAACTCCTTCCAGGGACCCTGCAAGAGTTTTCGATAACTTTTGCCCCCGGTCCCCTACCCCTGCGGATAGGCGATCACCGACAGATAGCGCGCCGGCAGCTTGACCAGCCCCTCCGGCCCGTGCGGCGCATCCGCGTCGAAGAACAGGCTGTCCCCCGGCTTCAGCGGATAGACCTGGTCGCCGTGGCGATAGTCCACCTCGCCCTCCAGCATGAACAGAAGCTCCAGCCCGCCATGCTGGAAGGTCGGAAACGTATCGCTCTCGGTCGTCAGCGTGATCATGTAGGGCTCCACCACCACGCCCGAGCTGTTCGACCCGATATGGCCCAGCAGGTGGTACTGGTGCCCCGCACGGGTACCCCGCCGCTCGATCTCCAGATGCTCGCCTGCCTTCACATGCTGCGCCTCGCGGCGCTCCTCATAGCTCTTGAAGAAGGCGGTCACCGGAACCGAGAAGGCATGGCTCAACACCTGCAAGGTCGTCAGGCTGGGCGAGGTATTGCCGTTCTCGATCTTCGACAGCATCCCGATCGACAGGCCGGTGACATTGGCGAGATCCGCCACCGTCATGCCCTGCTGGCGACGGAAGTTGCGCACCTCGCGGCCGATGGCGGCCTCGAGGTTGCGCTCGGAGATCTCGCGGACGCGGTGCGGGTCCTGTTCGAAGGCGGGTTTCCCGCGCGGAAGCGGTGCGATGGCGTCGGCGTCGGCCATGGGCCCCCCCTGTGTCTACAGGTTTTTCCTATCAGGAAACGCGCCCTGCGGCAAGCGTCCGCCTACCAGGCCGCCGCAGCCGCCACTTCCAGCGCGTGCAACAGGCTTTGGGCCGAGGATCGTGCGCCATAGATCCGCACCTGGCCCCGGCCATGCCGGATCAGGTAGCAGCCCATATGCTCGATCACCGTGCGGGTGGCGAAACCATCCGGCGCGGCCGGGAAATCGACGTTGCAAAGCCGCTCCATCAAGGGCGCAAGGTCCGGCGCCGTCAGGTCGAAGACGACCCAGGCATCGGTCTGCTCCGTCACGCTTGCCGCGTCGCCGAGGGCGGCCTTCACCTGGTCCGCAATCAGTTCATGCGTCCCGAACGGAGCCTCGACGAACCACATCTCGGGCGCGACCCAGAAGGCGCTGTAGGGCGTGCCGCCCGTGTATCGCGCCGCCTCGGGCAGCGGCAGGCCTGCCGCCTTTGCCGCTTGCGCCAGATCCGCCATCCGTCCGCGCCGCGCCGCGACCGAGGCGACGGCCACGTCGAACCGTTCCGCGATCGTCACCGGCCCCACCACGGCCACGGCCGCCTGCCGGGCGCCAAGCGCCGTCATTGCCTGCAATTCAGCCACGAAGCCGCTCCCCTTCCGGATCAAAGAAATGCGGGCTCACGATCTCGACCTCGGTGTCCTGCCCGGTCAGCAGGTTCACCGCCCGCATCCGCTGCCCGATCTTGCGGTCGCCCGCCTTCAGATACGCAAGCGCGATATCGCAGCCGATATGCGGGCTGTAGACCTTGGAGGTCAGCCATCCGCCATCGTTCGCCGCCACCGCCGCCGCACCTTTCTCCAGCAAATGGCTGCCGGCGGAAATCTTGCCGTTCGGATCGACCGGCTTGACGCCGACCAGCCGATAGCCGTCCGGCTCTACCAACCCCTCGC
The DNA here is from genome assembly GCA_046569765.1 of Alphaproteobacteria bacterium. Lineage (GTDB taxonomy): Bacteria > Pseudomonadota > Alphaproteobacteria > Rhodobacterales > Rhodobacteraceae > Tabrizicola. The sequence continues at coordinate 55,155 of JBKHWC010000008.1, forward strand.
GCTGGGACAGGACCATCCCGATGGAGTCCTTCTTCTTCGACACCATCTTGCCCAGGCCCATGTTCAGCGCCGTGGACTGGCCGTTCAGCTCGCCCCCCGCGACGTGGCCCTTCTCGATCCGCATCACGCCCAGGGCTTCCGTGCCATAGACGATCGGATCGAACTCCGCCCCCCGCGCCAGCATCTCACGCAGCAGCGCGTCGCCATAGCGGGTCGGAACCGCGATCTCATAGGCCAGCTCGCCCGAGAAGCTGATGCGGAACAGCCGCGCCCGCATCCCGCCGCAGACGGTGATGTTCCCTGCCCCCATGTAGGGGAAGGCCGCATCGCTGATGTCCTGGTCGACCACCTTCTCCAGCAACTTCCGCGCGTTTGGCCCCGCGACCGAGAACTGCGCCCAGGCTTCGGTGGTCGAGATCAGCTGCACGTCCATGTCGGGCCACAGCACCTGGCGGCAATACTCCAGATGCCGGAACACCGTGACCGCATTGGCCGTGGTCGTGGTCATCACATATTCGTTCTCGCCCATGCGCGCGGTGGTGCCGTCGTCGAAGACGATCCCGTCCTCACGCAGCATCAGCCCGTAGCGGCACTTGCCAACGGCCAGGGTGCTGAACGTGTTGGCGTAGACCCGGTCCAGGAAGGCCCCCGCATCGGTGCCCTGGATGTCGATCTTGCCCAAGGTGGTCACGTCGCAGATGCCGACCGACTTCCGCGTCGCCAGCACCTCGCGGTCAACCGACTGGCGCCATTCCGTCTCGCCGGCCTTCGGCACCCACTGCGTCCGCAACCACATGCCGACCTCGACAAAGACCGCGCCCTGCTCCTTGGCCCAGTGGTGGCTCGGCGTCAGGCGGAACGGCTTGAACTCCGTCCCCCGCGACCGCCCCGCCAAGGTGCCCATGGCGACCGGAGTATAGGGCGGGCGATAGATCGTCGTCCCCGTCTCGGGGATCGACCGTCCGGTCAGTTCCGCCATGACCGCCAGACCGATGACATTCCCGGTCTTGCCCTGATCCGTCGCCATGCCCAGCGTGGTGTAACGCTTCAGATGCTCGACGCTGGTGAAGTTCTCCTGCTTCGCCAGCTTCACGTCCTTGACGGTCACGTCGTTCTGCTGGTCGATCCAGGCGCGGCCCTTGCCGTGGTTCACATGCCACAGCGCCTTGACCTTCACCGGCGCATCCTCGGCCTCCGGCAGGTCGGCCGCGCCGGTCAGGCCCAGCGCCTCGATCGCCGCATCCCGGCCCGTGCGCAGCGCGCCATGCGTCGACAGGACGCCCGAGGCCGCCCCCGCCACCAACAGGCCCGGAGGACCCTCGGCCCCCGGCACGAAGGCCGCAATCGTCGGATCGTAGACCGGACGCGAGCGGTGATGCGAATGGATGTTCACATTCGGGTTCCACCCGCCCGAAACCCCCAGCGCCTCGACCGCGATTTCCCGCGTCCGGCCCTTGGCATCGCGCACCGTGATCGACTTCAGCCCCAGGCGACCCGAGGTGTCGATCACCTCTTCGCCCTGACGGCTGTCGATCACCGCAACGACCTCGACGCCCTTGGCCTTCAGGTCCGCCGCCGTGCGCAAGCCATCGTCGTTGTTGGTGAAGACCGCCACCCGTTCCCCGGCCTTGACGCCCCAGCGGTTCGCATAGGCCCGCAGCGCGCCCGCCAGCATGATGCCGGGACGGTCGTTGTTTTCAAACGCAATCGGCCGCTCGGTCGCGCCGCCCGCCAGGATCGCCTTGCCGGAATAGATCCGCCACAGCACCTGCCGCGGCTTGCCCGGCGTCGGGGTCGGCAGGTGGTCGCTCACCCGCTCCACCGCACCATAGATGCCGTGGTCAAAGGCGCCGATCACCGTGGTCCGCGCCATCAGCCGCACGTTCGGAAGCGACGCCAGTTCTGCCACCGCCGCCGCCGCCCAATCCGCGCCCGAGACGCCGCCCACCGCATGGGTCTCGGCGTTCAAGCGGCCGCCCATGCGGAAATCCTCATCCGCGAGGATCACCCTTTTGCCCGCGCGCCCTGCCGTCAGCGCCGCCATCAGGCCAGTCGGCCCCGCCCCGATCACCAGCAGATCACAGTGCAGGAAGCCCTTGTCGTATTCGTCCGGGTCCTCCTCGCGGCTGACCGACCCCAGGCCCGCCGCGCGGCGGATGATCGGCTCATACAGCTTTTCCCAGAAGGCCTTGGGCCACATGAAGGTCTTGTAGTAGAACCCCGCCGCGAAGAACGTGCTCAGCCGGTCGTTGATCCCCATCGCGTCAAAGCGCAGGGAAGGCCAGCGGTTCTGGCTGTTCGCCGTCAGCCCGTCGAACAGTTCCACCACCGTGGCCCGGGTGTTCGGCTCTTGCCGCCCGCCGGTGCGCAGTTCGACCAGAGCGTTCGGCTCTTCCGAGCCCGAGGTCAGCGGACCGCGCGGCCGATGATACTTGAAGCTGCGGCCCATCAGCCGCACCCCGTTCGCCAGCAGCGCCGAGGCCAGCGTGTCCCCCGGATGACCCGTGTAGGCCATCCCGTCAAAGGTAAAGCGAAGCGTCTTCGTCCGGTCAACCTGCCCGCCGGTAATGCGATGCGACTGGCTCATTTCGACCGCCCCTTGCTGCGCGCCACATCACGCGCCAGTTCCACTTTGGTGATCTCATGCGTCACCGTGTTCCGCGTCACCACCAGCCAGGACCGATCGCCCTGCTCGTGGTACCAAAGCTCGCGATGCTCTCCCGCCGGGTTGTCGCGGACGTACAGCCAGTCGTGGAATTCCTCGATCCCGGCGGTCATGCCGTCGGGGCGATCCATCAATCGGGCGTCGCCCAGATAGACGAATTCCTGCGCATCGCGGGGTCCGAGGATCGGATGGTGAATGATCATTCGTATACGTCCTCAGTGCAGGTTCGGCTGGGCGCCTTGGCCCTTTTCGTCGATCATCCGGCCCTTCAGGAAACGGTCCAACCGATAGGCCGTGGCGGTCTTGTGCGGCTCGTCCTTCGCCATCAGATGCGCGAAGCACCAGCCGCTGGCCGGCGTGGCCTTGAACCCGCCGTAGCACCAGCCGCCGTTGAAATAGAGCCCCTCGATGTGGGTCTTGTCGATGAAGGGCGAGCCGTCCATCGACATGTCCATGATCCCGCCCCAGGTCCGCAGCAGGCGCACGCGCCCGATGGCAGGCATCAACGCCATGCCACCCTCGGCCACATCCTCGATCACCGGCAGGTTCCCCCGCTGGGCGTAGGAGTTGTAGCCGTCGATGTCGCCACCGAAGACCAGACCGCCCTTGTCGGACTGGCTGACGTAGAAGTGCCCCGCGCCGAAGGTCATCACCCCGTCGATCAGCGGCTTCAGCCCTTCCGAAACAAAGGCTTGCAGGACGTGGGATTCGATCGGCAGCCGCATCCCGGCATAGGCCATCACCTTGGACGAGGACCCGGCAACCGCCACGCCCACTTTTTTCGCGCCGATGAAGCCGCGCGTCGTCTCCACCCCCTTGATGCGGCCGTTCTCGATCCGCATCCCCGTGACTTCGCAATTCTGGATCAGGTCCACGCCCCGCATGTCCGCGCCGCGCGCATAGCCCCAGGCCACCGCGTCATGCCGCACCGTGCCGCCCCGGCGCTGCATCAGCGCGCCCTTGATCGGGAAGCGGGCGTTGTCGAAGTTCAGCCAGGGATACATCTGCCGCACCTGCTCGCGGCTCAGGAGTTCCGCATCCGCCCCGTGCATCCGCATCGCATTGCCGCGCCGGGTGAAGGCGTCGCGCTGCGCGTCGGTGTGAATCAGGTTGATGATCCCGCGCTGGCTGACCATCGCGTTATAGTTGAAGTCCTGCTCCAGCCCTTCCCACAGCTTCAGGCTGAATTCGTAGAAGGGCTCGTTCCCGTCCAGCAGATAGTTCGACCGGATGATCGTGGTGTTGCGGCCCACGTTGCCGCCGCCCAGATAGCCCTTTTCCAGCACCGCGATGCGGGCCTGGCCGAATTCCTTGGCCAGGTAATAGGCCGTGGCCAGCCCATGCCCGCCCCCGCCGATGATGATGTAATCATACTCGGGCTGCGGCGCGGGGTCTCTCCAGACCGGCTTCCAGCCCTTGTGGCCCGTAAGAGCCTCGGCAATGACGCGAAATCCCGAATAGCGCACGCCCGTCCTCCTGTTTGCCCTGTTCTAGGGCCGGGGCGGGGCGAACGTGCAGCCGTTTTCGCCATCGGATCGTCCGTTTCTGCCATCACCTCTCGGCAGGTGAGACCTTGGCGAAGGGATCCCAGCCCGTTACCGCGTCCGAGACCTGATTCTGCGCGATGCTGGCAAGGATCAGGATGGTGACCGAGGTGATCAGGCTGTTCATGGCGGGCCTCCGGGGTGTATGTTCACCTCCCGTTCTGCCCGATTCTGCTTGCCAACCCGTTAACCACGCGCCCGCGCCGGACTTTACAATTTGGCAAGGAATGGCCATCATTCTGGACTTACGATAGTTCGAAACGTTCAGGGTCCTCACCCTGAAAAAGACCCGGCGAAGTTGCAGCTTCGCCGGGTCTCCTTCTTTTCAGGGTCAGGCCCCGATCAGAAGGCGGATGATCGCGACCATCAGCGTTCCCGCCGCGATGACGACCATCCACTTCCGATAGTTCGTTTCGTTCAGTTCCCTCACCTCCGTCCACCGCAAAGGGTTGCGGCGGGATCAGGGGTAAGGAGGCACGGTTGACAAACCTATACCGAACTACGCCACCAGCGCCTCGGCCTTCTTCAGATCGACGGACACCAGCTGGGACACCCCCTGCTCCTGCATCGTCACGCCGAACAGCCGGTCCATCCGCGCCATGGTCACGGCGTGGTGCGTGATGATCAGGAACCGCGTTTCCGTCCGCCGGGTCATCTCGTCCAGCAGGTCGCAGAACCGGGTCACGTTGGCATCGTCCAGCGGAGCATCCACCTCGTCCAGCACGCAGATCGGGGCGGGGTTCGCAAGGAACACACCGAAGATCAGCGCCAGCGCCGTCAGCGTCTGCTCGCCCCCGGACAGCAGCGACAGCGTCGCCAGCTTCTTGCCCGGCGGTTGGCACAGGATCTCCAGCCCCGCCTCCAGCGGATCGTCGGATTCCACCAGCACCAGCCGCGCCTCGCCGCCGCCGAACAGATGGGTGAACAGGGTCGAGAAATTCGCGTTCACCTGTTCGAAGGCCGTCAGCAACCGCTCCCGCCCCTCCTTGTTCAGCCCCGCGATCCCGGCGCGCAGCTTCTTGATCGCCTCTTCCAGATCCGACTTCTCGCCCGCCAACTGGTCATATTCCGCCTCGACCGCCTTGGCGTCCTCTTCCGCCCGCAGGTTCACCGCGCCCAAAGCCTCGCGCTGGCGCTTCAACCGGCTGACGTCATGGTCCAGCGTCTCGGCATCCGGCATCTTGTCCGGGTCGGTGCGCAAGGACGTCAGCAACTCGTCGGGAGTCCGGTCGTCCTCCTCGGCGATCCGCTCCGCCGCCAGCGCCACGCCCTCCCGCGCCGCATCCAGCCGCGCCTCGGCCCGGGCCCGCGTCTCACGCGCCTCGCCTGCCAGCCGTTCCGCCTCGCGCTCGGCCATCGCCGCCTCGCGCAAGCTGCCCTCGGCCTCGGCCAGCGCGTCCGCCGCCTTCCCCCGCCGCTCCTCGGCCTCGGCAATCGCCTCGACCAGTTCGTCCCGCTTGGCCGCGATCTCCTCGGGCGCGAGCATCGCCTCGGCCAGTTCCTCCTGCGTCTCGGCCCGCCGCTCTGTCAGCTCCTCGGTCCGGCGGCTGGCCGTCTCCAGCCGGTGCTTCCAGCCCGACAGCTCCTTCGTGGCCTCCTGACGCCGCCGCACCCGCGCCTCGCCCTCGCGGCGCACCTCGTCCTGGGCCGAGCGGCGAGTCATCATGGTGATCCGCGCGGCTTCCACCGTGATCTTCGCGGCCTCCACCGCCCCCCGCGCGGCATCCAGATCGCCAAGCTCGGCCGCCGCCGCCTCGGCCTCGCGCAGCCGGGCCCGCGCCGCCATCGCCTCATCCTCGAAGCGGTTGACCGCCAGCTTCGCCGCCTCCAGCTTGCCCGCGGCGATGGATCGATCCGCCTCGGCCCGCGCCAGCGCGCGGTTCGCCTCGGCCAGACGCGCATCCGCCGCCCGCCGCGCATCCCTTGCCCGCTGATCCGCCGTCGCCAGTTCCGCCAGCCGCGCCTGCAGCGCCTCATGCGCCTGCCGCGCGCCATCGGCCCGCGCCGCCACGTCCTCAAGGTCGCGCTTCAGCTGCACCAGCCGGTTCAACTGCTGCAACCGCAGCGCCGCCGCGCTTGGGGCATCCTCCGCCCCCGCCCGGAACCCGTCCCAGCGCCAGAGATCGCCCTCGACGCTAACCAGCCGCTGCCCCGGCCGCAGGCTGGCCTGCAGGACAAACCCCTGCTCCCGGCTGACCAGCCCGATCTGCGACAGTCGCCGCGCCAGGACTGCCGGGGCCTTCACCCGCGCCGTCAGCGGCTCTGCCCCCGAGGGCAACGCCTGCGCATCCTCGTAAGGCGGCAGCACCGCCCAACCCGACCGCGCCTCGCCCTCGACCTCGGGCGAGCGCAGGTCATCCGCCAGCGCCGCGCCCAGCGCCTTCTCGTATCCCGGCTCCACCTCCAGCCGGTCCAGCAACTGATGCCCGGCCAAAGCCTCGCGCTCCACCAGCCGCGCCAGCGCCGCCACCTCGGCCCGCAAGGCCGAAGCCTCGCCCTCCGCCGCCGACCGCGCCGCCCGCGCCTCGGCCTCGCGGCCCTGCGTCTCGGCCCGCGCCGCCTCGGCCGCCTCCAGCGCCGCTTCGGTCGCCTCGCCCTCGGCCAAAGCGGCTTCCTGAGCCTCCTCGGCCGCCTCGAAGGCCTCGCCCGCCGCCTCCAGCGCGCCCGCCGCCGCCGCCACGGCCTCGCGCGCGGCAGAGGCCTGATCCTCCGCCCGCTCCAGCACCGACCGCGTGTCCGCCAGCATCCTTTGCGTCGACTGATGCCGCGCCGCCAGCCGGGCCGCATCCTCGGTCAGCTCGGCCAGCGCCGTCTCGCGCTCCGACAGCACCGCCCCGGCCTCGCGCGCGGCCTCCACCGCCTCGGCCAGTTTCTCCTCATGCCCGTCATGGGCGCGGGCAAGCTGCTCGATCTCCCACTCCAGCCGCTCGATCACCTCGCCCGCGTCGCGGTTCAGCCCCGCCTCGCGCTCCATGTCGCGGGTCAGCTGTTCGATCCGGCCCTTCAGCGCGTCGATCTGGGCCAGCGCGCGCGCCTCCTGATCGCCCAAGGCATCCCGCTGCAACACCAGCCGCTGCAGGATTGCGCTCGCAATCGCCTCCTCCTCGCGCTTCGGCGGCAGCGCATCCTCCGCCGCCTCGCGCGCCTTGCCCGAGGCGCGCGAGGCCGCCTCGGCCTGATGCTGCGCGATCAGGCGTTCGCGCAGGGCCGCCTCGGCCTGGACCCGCGCCTCATCCGCCTCGCGCCAGCGCCGCCAAAGGAGCATCCCCTCAGACTTCCGCAACTCCTCCGAGATCTCGCGATACCGCGCCGCCTGCTTGGCCTGCCGCGTCAGTACGGAAAGCTGTTGCGCCAACTGCTCCAGCACGTCATCGACGCGCAACAGGTTCTGCTCGGCCCCCGACAGCTTCAGCTCCGCCTCATGCCGCCGCGCATAAAGCCCGCTGATCCCCGCCGCCTCCTCCAGCACCCGCCGCCGGGCCTTGGGCTTGGCGTTGATCAGTTCCGAAATCTGCCCCTGCCGGACCAGCGCCGGGCTGTGCGAGCCGGTCGAGGCATCGGCGAACAGCATCTGCACATCCCGCGCCCGCACCTCCTTGGAGTTGCAGCGATAGGCCGACCCCGCATCCCGGGTGATCCGCCGCACGATCTCGATCTGATCCGAATCGTTGAACCCCGACGGCGCCAGCCGGTCCTGGTTGTCGATCACCAGCGCCACTTCGGCGAAATGCCGCGCCCCCCGCGTCGCGGCGCCGTTGAAGATCACATCCTCCATGCCCCCGCCGCGCATCGCGCTGGGCCGGTTCTCGCCCATCACCCAGCGCAGCGCCTCCAGCAGGTTCGACTTCCCGCAGCCGTTCGGACCCACGACGCCCGTCAGCCCCTCATGGATCACCAGATCCGTGGGGTCGACAAAGCTCTTGAATCCATTCAGCCGCAGCCGGGTCAGACGCACGGATACCTCACGAGTCGCAAGGCCCGATGTTCCCGCCCCTTCCGGCCAGAGTCAACCAAGCCCCCCAGCATCTCGCCCGGCCCGGCGGTTATCCCCAAGATGTTGCGGCTCCGGTCCGCCCGGCCCTTTCCTTTTGCCCTGAATTCCCTAGGCTCTGCCGACCAGCGGCCCCAAGGATGCGCCATGCTTCACGCCCTGACCCTCATCCTGACGACGCAGCTTGCCGGCGAAATCGTCGCCCGCGCAGCCGGGCTTCCGGTTCCCGGCCCGGTGCTGGGCATGGTCGCCCTGACCACCGCCTTCGCCCTGTCGCCCCCCTTGCGTGAGGCGATGCGCCCCACCGCCCAGGGCATCCTCGGCCATCTGTCGCTGCTCTTCGTTCCAGCGGGCGTCGGCGTCGTCGGCAACCTTTCGGTGCTGTCGGGCATGGCAACCGGCCTGGCCCTGGCGATCGTCGCCTCGACCGTTCTTGCCATCGCCGCAGGCTCGCTGACCTTCGCGCTGGTCGCCCGGCTGACGGGGGCCCAGGATGACTGACGTCGCCGAGATCTGGAGCTACCTGTCCCAGGGCCCGCTGCTCTGGCTCACCGCGACGCTGCTGGCCTATGCGCTGGCGGACGCGATCTTTCGCGCCGCGGGGCGCAGGCCCTATGCCAATCCGGTGCTGCTGGCGGTCGTCTTTCTGGGGAGCCTGCTTTGGCTCACGCGGACGCCCTACGCGACCTATTTCGAGGGCGCGCAATTCGTCCACTTCCTGCTCGGCCCCGCCACAGTCTGCCTCGCCCTGCCCCTGGCCGACAACCTGCACCGGCTTCGCCGTACGCTTCTGCCGGTCGCCGCCGCGCTTCTGGCGGGCTCGCTGACCGCCATGGCCTCGGCCCTGGCCATCGCCCGGGCCTTCGGCGCCGATCCCGCCCTTCTGGCCGCCCTCGCCCCGAAATCCGCCACCGCCCCCGTCGCCATCGGCATTTCCGAAGGCCTGGGCGGCGCGCCCACCCTGACCGCCGTCCTGGTGATCCTCACCGGCATCACCGGGGCGATCATTGCCACCCCGCTCTTGAACCTCCTCGGCCTGAAGGACTGGCGCGCGCGCGGCTTTGCCGTGGGCGTCGCCAGCCATGGCATCGGCACCGCCCGCGCCTTTCAGGTGAACCCCACCGCCGGGGCCTTCGCCGGCCTCGGCATGGCGCTGAACGCCGTCCTCACCGCCGTGCTCGCCCCGGTCGTGGTCCGGTCCTTCCTGCCGTGACCGGCCACCCTTCCCGGAAGCCCCGCCCACCAGACCTTGTCCTGATCCCCCGCACCCCTACCTGAGCGCAAACGGAAAGGCCCCCATGCTCACCCTGCTCGGCATCCCCGGCGCCCTGCGCGCAGCGTCCACCAACCGCCTCCTCCTGGCCGAGGCCCGCCGCGCCTTCGGCGAAGCCCAGCATACCGAGGCCAACCTGCGCCTGCCCCTCTATGACGGCGACCTCGAAGAAGCGCAGGGCATCCCCCCAGGGGTCCAGACCCTCGCCGACCAGATTGCCGCCGCCGATGCGGTGGTGATCGCCACGCCCGAATACAACAAGGCCCCGCCCGGCGTGCTGAAGAACGCGCTCGACTGGGTCAGCCGGACCAAGGGGGCGCCGTTCCGCGACAAGCCGGTGGCGATCATCTCCGCCGCCGATGGCCGAGGCGGCGGCGACCGCAGCCAGTTCGCACTGCGCCTGATGCTGACACCCTTCCGCCCCCGACTCCTGACCGGGCCCGAGGTTCTGGTCGCCGATTCCAGCCATGCCTTCTCGCCCGAAGGCCGCCTGATCGACCCCCGCTACCAGAAGGCCCTGGGCGACCTCATGCAGGCCCTGCGCAACGAAGCCAGCCGCTAGACCCCGATTTTTCGCAGAAAAATCGTGCCTAAAGCAACGCCTCCACCCGGAACCCCTCCGGCACCCCGTCGCGGCCCTCCAGCACCAGGTCGGCCATCACCTCGGCCACCTTGGGGGCCATCCCGAAGCCGATCTTGAACCCCCCGTTCGCCACGAAATGCCCCGCACGGCCCGGCCATGCCCCCAGAACCGGGGCCCGGCTCACCGCCCGCGGCCGCACCCCGGCCCAGCGCGCCACGACCGGGGCCCCCGCCAGCACGGGCACCGCCGCGACCGCCCGCGCATGCAGACCCTCCAGCTGCCCATCCGGCCCCGGCTCGACCCAAGAGGTCTCCGAGGTCGACCCGACCGCCACCGTCCCGTCCGCATGGGGCACGATATGCAACCCGTCGACGAAAAGCTGCGGCTGCTCCCGCGCCTCGAACTGCAAGGCCAAGGCCTGCCCCTTCACCCCCGACCCGACCTTCCGCCCCAAGGCCGCCGACAGCTCCTCCAGCCCCTGAACCCCCGTCGCATGGACCACCGCGCCCGCCTCCTCGCCCGCGCGCAGCACCTCCGCCCCACGCGCCAGAAGCGCCGCCTCCAGCGCCGCCAGGGCCATCCGGGGCGACAGCCGGGCGGAAAGCGTATCCTCCACCAGCCAGCCCGAAGGCGAGACCGGCTCCCACGCCGCTCCCGTCACCGGCACGACCCGCCACCCCGCCGCGCCCCGCCACAGCTGCGCCGCCGTCTCCGCCCGCCGCCGCGCCAGCTCCACCGCCGCCGCATCGGCCAGGGGCTGCAACCGCCCGCCCCGCGCATAACCCGAGGCCACACCGCCGCCCGCCTCCACATCAGCCCACCAGCCTTGGGCCATCAGCAGGCTCTCCAGCTGGAACACCTTCTTGCCGTTCCACGCCTCTGGCACATGCGGCGAAAGCGCCCCCACCAGCCCGCCCGAGGACCCCGCCCCCGGCCCGAAGGGATCGATGACCCGCACCCTTGCGCCCCGCCGCGCGCAGGCCCAGGCGACCGACATCCCGAAGATCCCCGCCCCCCGGACCGTCACATCCACCCTTGCCATCGCCCCGCCCCGCGCCCATCACCAGTGGCGAAAGGACTACCCCCGATGCCCGCAGCCGACCACCCCGAAGTCACCTGGCCCGACCTCGACTGGCCCGACCTCGACTGGCGCGACGACGCGATCCCGGTCTCGCGCCGCTTCGACGACCCCTATTTCTCGCTGGCGGGCGGGCTGGCCGAGACGCGCCACGTCTTCCTGACCGGCAACGACCTGCCCGCACGGTTCCGCGACGGCCTCCAGATCGCCGAACTCGGCTTCGGCACCGGCCTCAACCTCCTCGCCACGGTACTGGCCCACCACGGCCCCGGCCATCTCCACTTCACCAGCTTCGAGGCCTTCCCCCTCCCGCCCGAGGCCATCGCCCGCGCGCTGGACGCCTTCCCCGAGACCGCGCCGCTGGCCCCCGGCTTTCTGGCGCAATGGTCCGCCCAGACCGGCCCGGCGCGCACGCTCCGCTTCCCCGGTCTCACCGCCACGATCCTGATCGGCGACGCCCGCGAGACTCTCCCCGCCTGGGCGGGCCGCGCCGACGCCTGGTTCCTCGATGGCTTCTCCCCGGCCAAGAACCCCGAACTCTGGTCCCCCGAGCTGATGACCCAGGTCGCCCGCCACACCGCCCCCCGCGGCACCTTCGCCACCTACACCGCCGCCGGCCACGTCCGCCGCGCCCTGGCAGACGCCGGGTTCACCGTCACCCGCCAGCCCGGCTTTGGCCGCAAACGCCACATGACCACCGGCACCCTTTCGGCCTGACACCCGCAGGGCAGGCGATATCGCCCCCTCCCCCCGCTCCCGGCATTGCCAGCCCCGGTTCCGCCGCTACACTTGCCCCAACCACAACAACAGGAGGTCCCCATGCCCGACGGCAGTCCCCACACCGGCCGACGCAGCGTCGTCGTCTCGGAATTCACCAACAGCGTCCTCGACCCCGCCGCCCCCATGCTCGGCCCGGTCGAGGATGGCGGCACCATCATCGCCAACACCGCCCCCGGCTGCTGGGGCCCGATGATCACCCCCCGCCTGCGCGGCGGGCACGAAGTCACCACCCCCGTCTACATCAACGGGGCCGAGCCCGGCGACGGCGTCGCCATCCGCATCCGCGACATCACCGTCACCTCCATCGCCACCGCCTCCGGCCACGACAGCTCGCCCGCCGGCTTCTGCCTCGGCGACCCCTATGTCGCCGCCCGCTGCCCGGTCTGCGACACCCTCTGGCCCGAGACCCATGTCGAGGGCATCGGCCAGGACGCGGTGAAATGCGACAAATGCGGCAACCCCGTCAAACCGTTCGAGATCGTGCACGGCTACACCGTCACCTTCGACGAAACCCGCGCCGTCGGCCTGACCCTGCCGAAAGCCGCCGCCGAGCAGATCGCCCATGACGCCAACCACTACGCCGCGCTGCCCGACGGCAGCCGCCAGCACTCGATCCTGACCTTCGCGCCCTCGGACATGCCCGGCACCATCGTGCGGATGCGCCCCTTCCTCGGCCAGCTTGGCACCTGCCCGTCGATGGCCATGCCCGACAGCCACAACGCCGGCGACTTCGGCGCCTTCCTCGTCGGCGCGCCCCATGCCTATGCCATCACGGCCGAGCAACTCGCCCAGCACAAGACCGACGGCCACATGGACATCGACGCCGTCCGCGCCGGGGCGATCCTCGTCGCGCCGGTCAAGGTCAAGGGCGCGGGCGTCTACATGGGCGACATGCACGCGGGCCAGGGGGATGGCGAGATCGCGGGTCACACGATGGACGTCGCGGGCAGCGTCACCCTTCAGGTCGAGGTGGTGAAGAACTACCCCATCGACGGCCCCGTCCTCTTCCCGCTGGCCGAGGACCTGCCCCCGATGGCCCGCCCCTTCACCGAGGCCGAGCGCGCCAAGGCCGCCCGCCTGGCCGAGCGTTGGGGCGTCCCCGCGCCGGAACCCATGGCCCCGGTCTCGGTCATCGGCACCGCGGCGAACCTGAACGACGCGATCACCAACGGGCTGGAGCGCGCCGCGAAGCTCCTCGGCATGACCGTGCCCGAGGTCCGCAACCGCGCCACCATCAACGGCGCGATCGAGATCGGCCGCGCCCCCGGCGTGATCCAGGTCACCTTCCTCGCCCCCCTCTCGCGCCTCGACGCCGTGGGCCTCGGGGTCTACGCGCGCGAACAATACGGCCTCTGACGCCCCCAGGGCAGGCGACCAACCCGCCTGCCCCACCCCCCGCCCCGTAGGCCGGGCTTCAGACCGGCACCCCCCACCCACCGCTTCACTTGCCGTTAACGCCTTTTGCCGGATAGGATTCCCC
>JBKHWC010000009.1:0-64877 GCA_046569765.1 Alphaproteobacteria bacterium
TGGAGGCTCCCCTCCCCCCCGTGGGGAGGGGATGGGGGTGGGGGGCACCCGGCCAGAAGGAAGCGCGCCATGAAACGCCTCATCCAACGCGGCCTCATGTTCGGGAACCTGATCGAGGTCTCCTCGCCCGCCCTTGTCGAACGCTACAACCGGGCGCTCAAGCATCTGACGGGGAAGACCACCAAGCTCGACGATTTCCACATCGACCTCTCCGGCTATTCGCCCGAGATCGGGGATGAGCTTAACGATGACCTCTACCTCAACCCCAACGGGGCGAACCGGCAGTTCATCTTGCTGACCACGGCGCAGAAGGATGCGCCGCTTCTGAACATCAAGTTCTCCACCAGCCGGGGGATCCTGACGCAGTTCATCGAGAAGAACGAGGCGCAGTTGTTTGCCCTGACCGCGCGGGATGCGGTGGCGGGGGAATTGCAGAACTCGGTCTATGCTTTCGACACGCCGGCCAAGCTGTTCGACATCGGGCAGGTGACGGTCGAGGCGGATACGATCGGCGGGCATGTGGCGGATGCGGGGAAGCTGGCGAAGCTGATCGAGCGGTTCCGGCAAGAGCCGGACGGGTGGCGCGACGATGTGCTGGTGGCCGAGATGATTGGCCTCGCGAAGAAGACCGGCGACGTGACGCGGGTGCCGATCAGCCTGCCCGCGATGACGTTCCAGCAGCAGAACTTCTGGACCAGCCATTTCGGCGGGGTCTACATCTTCCAGGGCGTGCGCTATCCGGCGGCGATTTCCACGCTGGACTGGCAGTCGCTGGGCGAGGTGCCGGTGGCGCAGGTGATGGACCTGACCCACCGCAACCAGATCGCCGACTGGCTGGAGCGGAATGGCCTCGTGGAACCCATCGTCCAGGCGCGGGGGACGGACGCGGCGGCGATCCTGCGGCAGAAGATGGATTTCATCCTGGTGGATGCGGCGGACCGCTTGGGGATCGAGATCGGGGACGCGCGGCGGACGGAGCTGCGGAAGGTCGCCTACAAGCTGGGGACCGCTTTGCCCGAGGAGTTCCTGGGGCTGGCGGCGCTTCTCCGCTGGGTGGAGGCCGGGGGCCCCTGGCCGAAGATCACCAGCGAGCATCCGGCCTATTTCTACACGCTGCGCGGCAAGGGGCCGGACCGGGACCTGGTGAACATGCTGCTGTCGGAGCTGTCTCCGATGGATATCCGCCAGATGTTCATCACCCACAAGGAGCTGTTCTACGCGCAATATGCCAAGTGGAGCGAGCGGAAGAAGACCTATGTGGCGGACTTCCTGGCGCGGGAGTATCAGGTGGATCGTGAGGGCGCACGGACGGCCCTCTTTGGCCCGGAGCCGAGCATGGACGAATTGCGCCGGCCGCAGATGGCCGAAGGGCCGAAGCCAAGCCGCACGGTCGGGCCCTGGGGGGCGCGGCGATGATCGGGTTCCTGCGGGCCATCGTGATCTGGGCCGTGGTGGGCGCCGTCGCATATTTCATCCTGCGGATCTATGCCCGCTCGCTGCGGCGCGAGGCGCTGGAGAAGGAATGGGACGCCGCTCCCCAGGGCGACGCCGAAGCGCGTGAGGCGTTCATCGACAAGGGCATGGCCGAATACGAAGGCAGCCTGCGTAACAGGCTTCTGCTTGTCATCTTCGTCCTGCCTTTCATCGCAATCGCGGTGCTCCTATATCTGGTCAATTACGCATGAGGCCGTGATGCGCTATGTCAAATGGGCTGTCTGGGGCACGAGTGCCCTGATCCTGGGGCTGTTCCTGCACTACACGCTGCCACAGCATGACGTGGTGCGGGTGGTCGGCACCTATCAGGAGCGTCAGGACCTGACCGACTGGACGCGGATCTTCTGGTCCTCGCCGGACGACCAGTCCGGCACGCTGACCAACCGCGATGTGCAGTTCATCCAGACGATCCAGACCGACGGCGACCCGATGGTCTATCGCAACGAGGACACGGGCTGGAGCTGGCCGCCCTATTTCAAGTTCGACACCGCCAGCCTGCAGACCGAGGCCGACGACCTGCGCTCAACTGCCGAGGCGCCGAAATGGGCGGTGGTCACGCATTACGGCTGGCGGAACGAGCTGATCTCGATCTTTCCGAACGCCGTAGGAATCCGCGCGGTCGAGGGGCCGGATGTGACGATCATCCCCTGGTTCAACATCTTCTTCTTCGCCTTCCTGCTGTTTCTTGCCGTGCTGATCCGCAAGATGTGGCTGCAGTTCCGCGAGCGGATGATCGACCCGGCTCTGGCTGATGCCGGCGAGGCTTGGGATTCGGTGGAAGCACGGGCCCAAGAGGCCCGGAAAGGCGCGCGCGGGTTCTTTGGTCGGATCGGGGCCTGGCTGAACACCTGGCGGGCGAAGAAGTAACCGCTCGTCGATGGATTGCGTCCACTCCTCGCTGGGCGCGGACCCAGCGAAGAACGGCGGAGCCAAGCGATGAGCGTCAGCTGCGCAAGCTGCCGCCCGTTGCCTTGGTGACCTTCTCGATGATCCTGGCGCTGACCGCCTCGATCTCGGCCTCGGTCAGGGTCTTGTCCTGCGGTTGCAGGCGGACCGTCAGCGCGATGGACTTCTTGCCGGGGCCCATCTGCGCCTCGGCCTTCTCTCCGGTGAACTGGTCGAAGACGCGGACCGACTCGATCAGCGCCTTGTCGGCACCCTGGGCGGCGTTGACGGCCGTCAGCGCCTCGACGCCCTTGTCGACCACGAAGGCAAAGTCACGCTCCACCGCCTGCAGATCGCTGATAGCCAGCGCGGGGCGGGTCGGCGTCTTGACCTTGGGCGCCGGGACGTTGGCGATCAGGATCGTGAAGGCCACGGCGGGGCCTTTCACATCCATCGCCTGAAGGACGCGCGGGTGGATTTCGCCGAAGGTCGCCATGACGTTCGGCCCAAGCCCGATCACACCGGACCGGCCGGGGTGCCACCACTGGGCGGTCTTGCGGTTGATCTGGACACGGGTCGGCGCGCCGAGGGCGGCGAGGACGGCCTCGGCATCGGCCTTGGCGTCGAACACATCGACCATCCGGCGCGAACCGTGGGGGTCACGCTGCGCGGCCGCGCCGATCAGAAGACCGGCGGCTTGCAGGTGCTGGTCACCCGGTTCGGCGCCATGGAAGGCGGGGCCGATCTCGAACAGCGACAGGTCCATGAAGCCGCGCGCCTGGTTGCGGGCCGCGGCCGCCAGAAGGCCCGGCAGGAGGTCCGGGCGCAGGTGCGTCATCTCGGAGGAGATGGGGTTTTCGACCCGCACCGCTTCGCTTCCGCCGCCGAAAAGCGCCGCCGACCTGGCGTCGATGAAGCTGTAGGTCACACATTCGTTGTAGCCGAGCGCCGCGATGGTGCGGCGGGCCGTGCGCTCGCGCACTTGCAGCGGGGTCAGGATGGGCCGCGGCACGCCCGGCTGCGTGCGGGCCATCGGCGCGCCTTGCAGCTTGGTGAGGCTGGCGATGCGGGCGACCTCCTCGACCAGGTCCGCATCGCCCAGGATGTCGGGGCGCCAGCTGGGCGGGGTAACGTCGTTGCCGTTCAGCGTGAAGCCGAGCGCCTCCAGCGTGGCGCGCTGGGTGGATTCAGGGATCTCCATGCCGACAAGGCTGACCACGCGGGCGGGGTCCAGCCGGTAGCTGCGGGTCGGGTCGATCGGTGCGCCATCCTGGACGACAGTCCCGGCCTCGCCGCCGCAGAGGTCGAGGATCATCTGGGTGGCCAGTTCCAGCCCCGGCAGAGTGAAGGCCGGGTCCACGCCACGTTCGAAACGGTAGCGGGCGTCCGAGTTGATCTTCAGCGCGCGGCCGGTGGCGGCGATGGTGATCGGGTCCCACCAGGCGCTTTCAAGGAAGACATCGGTCGTCTCGGGCGTGCAGCCCGACGCCTCGCCACCCATGATCCCGGCGAGGGATTCGGGGCCGTGCTCGTCGGCAATAACCATCTGGCCGGGGGAAAGCGCATAGGTCTTGCCGTCCAGAGCCAGCAGCGTCTCGCCCTCTTTTGCGGGGCGGATATGCAGGTCGCCCTTGACCTTGGCGGCGTCGAAGACGTGGAGCGGGCGGTTCAGGCCGAAGGTGAAGTAGTTGGTGATGTCCACCAGCGCCGAGATCGGGCGCAGGCCGATGGCCTTGAGCCGCGCCTGCATCCAGTCGGGCGAGGGGCCGTTCTTCACGCCACGGATCAGGCGGCCGGCGAAATGGGGGCAGCCTTTGGTCTTGATGCTTGCGTCGATATGGATGCCGATGGGCGTGGGGAACTTGCCCTCGACCGGGGTGACGGTGACGGGCTTCAGCTTGCCCATGCCGCGCGCGGCGAGGTCGCGGGCGATGCCGTGGATGCCAAGCGCGTCGGGACGGTTGGGGGTGACCTTGATCTCGACGACCGGGTCGTTCAGGCCCTTCCAGTCGATGTAGCGCACACCAAGCGGCGCGTCGGCGGGCAATTCGATGATGCCGTCATGGTTGTCCGACAGCATCAGCTCGCGTTCCGAACAGAGCATCCCGTTGCTGTCGACGCCACGGATGTTGCCGGGCTTCAGGTCGACGCCGGTGCCCGGGACATGGGTGCCGGGGGGCGCGAAGACGCCGATCAGGCCGGTTTTCGCGTTGGGTGCGCCGCAGACGACCTGGATTTCCTCGCTCCGGCCACCAGGGCCTTCGGGGTAGGTCTCTACCCGGCAGACGCGGAGGCGGTCGGCGTTCGGGTGCTGGACGGCCTCGATCACCCGGCAGATGCGGAACGGCCCCAGCACGGCGGCGGGGTCTTCCACCCCCTCGACTTCGAGACCAAGGTCGGTCAGCGCCTCGGCGATGGCGTCGACGGTGGCCTCGGTCTCAAGGTGATCTTTCAGCCAGGACAGGGTGAACTTCATCGGCGGGCCTCCAAACTTGCGGCCCGGATTAGCGGAAAGCGGCGGGAAGGGGAAGCGTCAGGAGATCGCCCAGAGATACAGGTTGAACAGGCCGATCAGGATGGGCTGATGGATCAGGTAGATGATCAGCGAGTGGCGGCCGGGCAAGCTGAGGACGCGGGTCAGCCGAGTGGAGGGCGTGCCGCGCCAGAGGTCAAGTCGAAGGGCCTTCGCTACGGCAACCCCGGCGAGCGCGGGGGCGGCCCAGGGGATGAGGGGGACATAGTCGCCCATCATCGGGCGGCTTTCAGCCAGCCCGGTCCAGACCAGCCACAGGGGATCGAAGGCGGGGAAACGGGGGCCCCAGGCGGCAGCGAAGATCAGGGCGGCAATGGCAAGGGTGACCACCCAGGGCAGGCGCAGGGCGATCAGGCCGAGGAGACTGGCAGCGGCGATGGCGTGGAGGATGCCGAACAGGATCGTGCCGCCGGGGACGAACCAGATGCTGGCAAGGGTGACCAAAAGGGCGCCTCCGGCGACCTTGGCCAGCCGGGTCAAGAAGGCGGGCCAGCGGATGCCCCGCCCGTGGGCAAGCCAGAGGCTGACCCTGGAGAGGAAGAGGAAGCTGCCAGCGATCATCCGTGCGAAGTAGTACCAGAAGGGCTGGCTCATCGTGTCGGGGGGGATGAAGCCGAACAGGGCCAGGTCGAAGGTAAAGTGGAAGGCGACCATGCAAAGGATGGCCAGCGTCCGCGCGAGGTCTAGCGGGATCAGGCGTGGGCTGGGCGCGGGCGGGGTCATGGCAGATAGAGTGGCGCGGATCGGCGGGGGCCGCAAGGCGGCAGGTCCACACGTGGACACTTTCCTGGGTCGTTCCAGATCAATGGGTTAGCTGCGGACATTCAGGAATTGTTCACATTTTCTCCAAGCACGACAGTGCAGACTCCGATACGCTGGATTGCTCGTCGGGCACTGCATGCACGCCTCGCGCGGGCGGGGTGAGTCGGTCGCGGCGGGTTCGCCCCATTGGAAAACGCCCGCCAGCGACGCGGGTGGACGCGCCAAACGCCCCATGAGCAGGTCGCTTGCGGGGGGCAGAGCGGATGACCGGCAAGGGAATATTGGGCGAGCCGGGCGCCTGAAAAAGAGGTGTGGGAGGGGCTGGACGGCAGGCCGGGCCGCACGAAGCGAGCGGCCGCAAACCTTGCGTTGCTGCCGGCCGGCTGGAAGGGCGTCCCCTGTCGCCGGGGCGGTCAGGGTCCGGGACGGGTGTCCGACGCAGCGCGGAGTTGGCGCAATCGGATTGCTCGTCGGGCATTGCGCGCACTCCTCGCGCGGGAGGCGATGCCGTGAGGGACGGAGAGGGGGCAACGGCCCCCCGTCTTAAGGGACATTTCGTCCCGAGAGAGGGAGGCGACAGCGCGGATGGCAAGCGAGGACATCTGGGCAAAACCCCGTGCGAGGCGTGCACGAAGTACGCGACGAGCGCTTCGCTTGCCTCAGAAGAGCTGCAACAGACGCTTGAAGTAGTCCAGTTCCTCGGTCGGGCGGGTCAGTTCGCCCGAGCGGCGGCGGAGTTCTTCCAGAAGCTCTTGCGCGCGCAGGTTCGGATCGTTCTGCACCATGTTCTGGTCCGAGCCGATCCGCGCCGTGTCGCCCGGTTCGCGGCCCAGCGGGTCACGACCGTTCGGGTCGGCGCTGCCGAAGTCCTGGTTTTCGCCCGTCGCGCCGCGCTGTTCGCGCTGCTCTTCGGCCAGCGCCTCGCCAAAGTTGCGCATCCCGTCACGCATGGCCTCCATCGCCTCGGCCTGGCGGTCCAGCGCGCCGTCAAGGTCGCCGCGGCGCAGGGCCTCTTCCGCCTCGTCCATCGCGCGGCCGGCGCGATCGAGGTTGCGGCGGCCCTCTTCGCCCTGTTCGCTCCCGTCGCCCGGCAACTGGCCGTCCTGCAGCTGGTCCAGCCGTTCACGCAGGCCGCGCTGGCGTTCGGCGAAGTCGCCCTGGCCTTCGCCCTGCCCCTCCTGGCCCTGTTGCTGGCCGCCCTGACCCTGCTGCTGATCGCCCGGCTGCTGGCCGTCCTGGCCCGGCTGGTCCTGGCCCTGCTGGCCGCCCTCGCCCCGCTGCATGTCACGATAGGCTTCGTCCGAAAGCTCTTGCTGGTCGCGGAGCGTATCGCCAAGCTCGCCCATCGGGCCGCCCTGGCCTTGGCCCTGCCCGCCCTGGCCCTGCACGACCTGCATGTTCTCCATCAGCTGGCGGAGTTGTTCCATCAGCTCGGCAGCCTCGGCCGTGCGGCCTTCCTCCATCAGACGCTGGAGTTCGTCCATCATCTGCTGCAGCTGGTCGCCCGACATCATCTGGCCCTGCATCATGCCTTGCTGCTGCTGGTCGCCGGGGTTGCGCTGCGCCTCTTCGGCCAGTTCGCGCATGTAGTCGTTCAGCGCCTGCTGCATTTCCTTCATCAGGCGGTCGATTTCCTCGGGCGAGGCGCCGTTGCGGATCGCCTCGTCCAGGCGGTCCTGGGCGCGTTGCAGCCGTTCCAGCGCGTCCTGCAGGTTCCCCTCTTCGACCATCAGGGCGATGGTCCACAGCTTTTCGGCCAGGGCATCGCGGTCCTCGGTCGAAAGGCTGGCCTCTTTCGCCTCCAACTCGCGCATCAGGACGCGCAGGTGCAGGAAGGCGCGGTCGTGGCGGATGAAGCCTTCGGGGGCGTAGGTGACGGCCTTGAGCAGTTCGACCGCGCGGGGGGCGTTGACCCGGTTCCACAGGATGTCGCGCCGCATCTCGATCAGGGCGGCGGCGAGGGGGTCGAAGAAGCGTTTGCCCGGAAGGGTGGTGCTGTAGGGTTGGGACTGGCCCTCTTGCCCGGCGGCGTCGATGGCGGCGAAGACCATCGTGACGGGCAGGTTGGCGAAGACGTGTTTCGACAAGTCATCGACGAGGGTTTCCGTGATCTCGCCCCGGTCGCCGGACAGCGGCATCGGCAGGTCAAGGATCACGGGTTCGACGGGTTCAGGGTCGGGGATCAGGCCGTGGCGGCGGTCGATCCGCGCAAGGTCGAGGGTGATGGTGACGCGCCCGGCGACGACGCCGTAGTCGTCCGAGGCCGTGAAGCCCTGGGTGAAGCGGCCGTCGCCTTCGCGCCCGATCTCGCCGGTGACGCTGATCGCGGGGGCGGCGTCGGGCAGGGCAGTGATCTCCCATTCGCGGCCGCCAGGGCCTTCGATCGCCAGGTTGCCCGAGCGGGTGACGGTGAAGTCGCGCACGCCGGCCATGCCATCGGGGGCGGCGGCGACTTCGGTGGTTTCGGGTGCAGGGGGCGGCGGCTCGGCGATGGTCTGGGTGACGGTCAGCGTGCCTTCGGGGCCGTAGAGGCGGATCTGCAGGCGGGTGCCGGTCGGAACCTCAAGCGCCGGGGCGGTGATGTCGTTGAGGTAGAGCGAGGGCTTGCCGGTATAGGCGGGGGGCTGGGCCCAGGCCTCCCAGCTGGGGCCGCCGGGCATGGCGATGGCGGGGCCGGGGGCCAGGCCCGTGACGGTGGCCGCGCGCCAGACCGAGCCGAACATCAGCGCCATGACGAAGGCCGTTAGCGCGACGTAGCGCAGCGAGAACGGGTCGCGGGAGGACAGGCGCAGGTCGGGCCGCACCGGACGGGCCTGCGCGGCGCGGGCGGCCATGCGCTCCTGGTGCGTCTGCCAGACGGCCAGCGAGGCGGGGTCAGAGGTGCCAATGGCCTGGGTATCGCGCAGCGCGGCGATGGGACGGCCGGGCATGGTCGCGTCCAGCCGGTCCAGCGCGTCGATGACGGTGGGCCTGTGAAAGCGGCGGAGGCCAAGAACCAGAAGGCCCAGGGCGAGAACGGCGATGACGCCGCCCGCAATCTGGGCATAGAGAAGCGGGCCGAGGTCCTGCAACCCGAAGGCCAGCGCCGCGAGGCTGGCGAGGATCAGCGACCAAAGCGGCCAGAAAGCCCGCGACAGTCGTTCGGCCCACAACCCCAGAAGCGTCAGGCGCATCGGCCAGACGAGCGATTTCAGCAGAGGTTGAGGCTTAAGTCCGGTCATCCTGCCTGCCTTCGACCGGACGACACGTCACAGCCATGCGGGGATGGTATCGCGGTTGAGGATTTCGTCAAAGCTCGGTCGCGCCCGGATGACAGCGAAGTGATCCCCGTTGACCAGCACCTCGGGGACGAGGGGGCGGGTGTTGTATTCGGACGCCATGACCGAGCCATAGGCCCCGGCGCTGCGGAAGGCGACAAGGTCGCCCTCGGCCACCAGCGGCAGGTCGCGGCCCTTGGCAAAGGTATCGCCGGTTTCGCAGACCGGGCCGACCACGTCGAACTCCTGCGTGGGGGCGGCGACCGGGGGTTCGGCCACGGGGACAATGTCGTGATGCGCGCCGTACATCGAGGGGCGGACAAGGTCGTTCATCGCGGCGTCGAGGATCAGGAAGTCGCGCCCCTCGCCATTCTTGACGTAGATCACGCTGGCCACCAGCAGCCCGGCGTTGCCAGAGATCAGGCGGCCAGGTTCGATCTCGATCTCGCAGCCCAGGTCACCGACCGTGCGCTTGATCAGCGCGCCATAGTCGGTGGGCAGCGGCGGCGCCTCGTTCGACCGGGTGTAGGGAATGCCCAGCCCGCCGCCGAGGTCGAGGCGCTGGATGCCATGGCCTTCGGACCGCAGGCGGCGGGTGAGGTCAGCGACCTTGAGATAGGCCTGTTCGAAGGGCTCCAGCTCGGTGAGCTGGCTGCCGATGTGGACGTCGATGCCCACGACCTTGAGACCGGGCAGGCGGGCGGCCTCGGCATAGACCTCGGAGGCGCGGGCGATCGGGATGCCGAACTTGTTTTCCTTTTTCCCGGTCGCGATCTTCTCGTGGGTCTTGGCATCCACATCCGGGTTCACGCGGACCGCGATCGGGGCGGTGACGCCAAGGGAGGTCGCGACCTCGGACAGTGCCCGCATCTCGGGTTCGGATTCGACGTTGAACTGACGGATGCCGCCAGTCAGGGCCATCCGCATCTCTTCGCGCGTCTTGCCGACGCCGGAAAAGACGATCCGGTCGCCCGGCACACCCGCTGCCTTGGCGCGCAGGTATTCGCCGCCCGAGACCACATCCATCCCGGCCCCGAGATTGCCGAGGGTCTTCAGCACCGCGACATTCGACAGCGACTTGATGGCGAAGCAGACGAGGTGCGGGAGGGGCGACAGCGCCTCGGTGAACAGGCGGTAGTGCCGGGTCAGGGTGGCGGTGGAGTAGACGTAGAACGGGGTGCCCACGGCAGCGGCGATCTCGGGGATCGGGACGCCCTCGGCGTGCAGCGTGCCGTTCTTGTACTGGAAATGGTCCATCGTCGCCCCCGGTCTGACCGCGCCGTGATAACTGAGCGTCGGGCGGGTGCAAAGCGCCGATTTCTTCAAAGAAATCGGACCGGAAATCGCAGATTTCCGCCTGCGCCCGGCTGGCCAAGCGCGCGACGCGGGCTAGGATGCCGCCAA
This sequence comes from Alphaproteobacteria bacterium, assembly GCA_046569765.1. Taxonomy (GTDB): domain Bacteria; phylum Pseudomonadota; class Alphaproteobacteria; order Rhodobacterales; family Rhodobacteraceae; genus Tabrizicola. Next base: position 10,336 of record JBKHWC010000009.1, read on the forward strand.
ACAGGGAGAGGCACATGGTACGCACCGTCATCATCGAGGCCCATGGCGGGCCGGAGGTCCTTGAACTGGTCGACCGCCCGGTGGGCGAACCCGGGCCGGGAGAGCTGCGGATCCGGCACAAGGCCTGCGGGCTGAACTTCATCGACGTCTACCAGCGGTCGGGCCTGTATCCGATGACCATGCCCGCCGCGCTGGGGATGGAAGCCGCCGGCGTGGTGGAGGCCGTGGGCGCAGGCGTCACCCATGTGAAACCGGGCGACCGCGTGGCCTATGCCGCCCAGCCTCCGGGCGCCTATTCTGAGGCGCGGGTGATGCCCGCCGCCCAGGTCTGCCCCCTGCCCGACGGGATCAGCTTCGAGGAAGGCGCGGCGATGATGCTGAAGGGGATGACGGTGCATTACCTCTTCCGCCGCACGACGCCGCTCAAGGCCGGGGACACGGCCCTGTTCCATGCCGCGGCGGGCGGCGTGGGCCTATTGGCCTGCCAATGGGCACGGGCGGAGGGGATCACGCTGATCGCCACGGCCGGGTCGGAGGAGAAATGCCGCCTCGCGCTGGAGCATGGCGCGACCCATGCGATCAACTACCGGACCGAGGATTTCGTGGCCCGGGTCAGAGAGCTGACCGGGGGCAAGGGCGTGGATGTGGTGATGGATGCGGTGGGCAAGGACACGTTCGAGGGTTCGCTCGACTGCCTGAAACCCCTGGGGATGCTGATTTCCTTCGGCAATGCCAGCGGCAAGGTCCCGCCCCTCGACATCGGCGTGCTGGCCGCCAAAGGCTCGCTCAAGGTCACGCGGCAGACGATCTTCACCCATATCGCCGACCACGCGACCTGCCAGCAGATGGCGCACGAGCTGTTCGAGATGGTCCTGTCGGGCAAGGTGAAGATCCGCATCGAGCAGCGATTCCCGCTGGAGCAGGTGGCCGACGCCCATCGCGCACTGGAGGCCCGCGCCACCACCGGCCAGACGATCCTGACGCTTTAGCCTTTCATACTGGCCCAAATATCCCCAGGGGGTTCGGGGGCAGGATGCCCCCGACGCCGAGCCGTTTTGCGTTCTTCACGCAAAACGGCGAGAGGAAAGGCTTGCGCGGCACGCGCTCAATGTGATGGACGCCCCGAGCGCAGGAACAGGTACAGCGGCAGGCCGCAGCTTACGCCGATGCAGAAGGTCGCGGGGATGGCGATCAGGTGCCAGAAGGCGCGGCGGCTGATCGCCTCGGCCAGGATCCAGACGGTCAGCGCGATGGCGGCGATGGTCAGGTCCCAGGTCAGCCCGGTGGTGGATGCGTTGACATACCAGGCGTCGATCAGGCCGGACAGGCCGGTCCCCGTCTCGCGCATGTGCGTGAGGAACCAGTACATCGGATGCACCGCGCCCCAGACCGCCAGCGCCAGGAAGGTCAGGCGCAGCGGGGTCATCCCGAGATGCCGATCTTGGCTTCGCCCGAGAAGGTGATGCCGGGTTTTGTCGGGGGCTGCGGCTCACCATCCGCGCCGCAGGCGGCAAGGGTCAGGGCCAGAAGGACGGGCAGGATCAGGCGGGACATGGCGACCTCGGGTTGGTTCCGGGCGAAGGTGGCAGGCGGGCGGGCGACTGGCAAGGTCGGGGTTTCAGCCCAGCGCCGCCTGCCAGCGCGCGACCTGTTCGCGCACCCGGTCCGGCGCGGTGCCGCCATAGGAGGTGCGGCTGCGGACCGAGTTTTCCACGCCGAGGACGCCGAAGACCTGATCGGTGATCCCAGGATGAACGGATTGCATGTCGGCCAGCGTCAGGTCGGGCAGGTCGCAGCCCTTGGCCTCGGCCATGGCGACCAGGGTGCCGGTGACATGGTGCGCCTCGCGGAAGGGCAGGTTCAGCGCCTTGACCAGCCAGTCGGCCAGGTCGGTGGCGGTGGAGAATCCGCTGGCCGCGGCGGCGCGCAGCACCTCGCGGTTGGCGGCCATGTCGCTGACCATGCCGGTCATCGCGGCCAGGCCCAGCATCAGGCTGTCGGCGGCGTCGAAGACCTGTTCCTTGTCCTCTTGCATGTCCTTGGAATAGGTCAGCGCGAGGCCCTTCATCACGGTGAACAACGCCACCGTAGCCCCCAGGATGCGGCCCAGCTTGGCGCGCAGAAGCTCGGCCGCGTCGGGGTTCTTCTTCTGCGGCATGATGGAGGAGCCGGTGGTCCACTTGTCCGACAGGCGGACGAAACGGAACTGCGCGCTGGACCAGATCACCAGCTCTTCGGCAAAGCGCGACAGGTGCATGGCGCAGATGCTGCTGGCGGCCAGGAACTCCAGCGCGAAGTCGCGGTCGGAGACGGAGTCGAGGCTGTTTGCCGTCGGCCGGTCGAAACCCAGCGCCTGCGCCGTCATGTGGCGGTCGATCGGGAAGCTGGTCCCGGCCAGCGCGGCGGCGCCGAGGGGACATTCGTTCATCCGCCGGCGGGCGTCCTCGAACCGGCTGCGGTCGCGGGCGAGCATTTCCACATAGGCCAGCATGTGGTGGCCCCAAGTCACCGGCTGGGCGGTCTGCAGGTGGGTGAAGCCGGGCATCACCCAATCCGCCCCGGCTTCGGCCTGCGCAAGGAAAGCCTGCATCAGCCCGGTCAGCCCGGCGATGGCCTGGTCGCACTGGTCGCGGACCCAGAGGCGGAAATCGACGGCCACCTGGTCGTTGCGGCTGCGCCCGGTGTGCAGGCGCTTTCCGGCCTCGCCGATCCGGTCGGTCAGCCGGGCCTCGATGTTCAGGTGGATATCCTCAAGCTCGGGGGTGAAGGGGAACTGGCCCGCCTCGATCTCTGACAAGATCGCGAGCAGGCCTTCCCCAATCGCCTCGGCATCCTTATTGCTGATGATGCCCTGCGCGGCCAACATGGCGGCATGGGCCCGGCTGCCTGCGATGTCCTGCGCATAAAGCCGCTGGTCGAACCCGATCGAGGCGTTGATCGCCTGCATGATCGCGTCCGGCCCGGCCGAGAAGCGACCGCCCCACATCTGGTTGGCGGCTTTGGGTTCGGGGGTGACGGTCATGCTGGCCTCGAGGGGTGGAAACGTGCGGAAATTGCTGGTCGTCCTCTACACGGCCTTCCTGATCGGTGCAAACGCGGCTTCGGCCGATGTGGCGGCGCTGCGTGACGGCGACATGAAGAAACTGGCGCTGCACGAGGCGCCGGTCACGATCCCCGAGGTCTTGCTGCTGGACGCCGAGGACGGCGAACAGTCGCTGTCGGACTACAAGGGCAAATGGGTGGTCCTGAACTTCTGGGCGACCTGGTGCGCGCCTTGTCGGCATGAGATGCCCTCGCTGGACCGGCTGCAGGCGGCCATGCCGGAAATCGCGGTGATCCCGGTGGCGACGGGGCGGAACGCGGTCGAGGGGATCCGCCGGTTCTTTACCGAGGCCGAGATCAAGGGCCTGCCGATCCTGCGCGACCCCACGTCGGAACTGGCGCGGGGCATGGGGGTGATGGGGCTGCCGGTGACGGTGATCCTGAACCCCGAGGGGCAAGAGGTCGCCCGGCTGATCGGCGATGCGGAATGGGACAGCGACAGCGCCAAGGCGGTGCTGGCCGCGCTGGCGGCGGGGCAATAGGGCCCCCTCCTCGTTCGACTGCGTCTCCTCGTCGGCAGTCTCGCGAGGAGTGGACGCAGCGCATCGACGCGCAGGGCCTAGAGATCGAAACTGGCGAAGACCGGGACGTGGTCCGAGGGCTGTTCCCATCCCCGGACCGGGCGCAGGATGCGGCTGGAATGGGCGGCGTTGGCAATGTCGGGCGTGGCCCAGACATGGTCCAGCCTGCGGCCCTTGTCGGCGCTGTCCCAGTCGGGGCTGCGATAGCTCCACCAGCTGTAGAGCCGACCTTCGGGGATGTCCTGCCGTGTGATGTCCTGCCAGCAGCCGGAGTCCATCACCTGGGACAGGTGATCCACCTCGATCGGCGTGTGGCTGACGATCTTGAGCAGGGCCTTGTGATTCCAGACGTCATCCTCACGCGGGGCGATGTTCAGGTCGCCCACGAGGATGGCCTTTTCCGGCTTTTCCGCGTGGAAGTGGTCGCGCATATGGGTCAGGAAATCGAGCTTCTGGCCGAACTTCACATTCTGCGCGCGCTCCGGGATATCGCCCCCGGCCGGGACATAGAAATTGTGGATGGTGACCCCGTTTTCCAGCCGCCCCGCAACGTGGCGCGCATGGCCCAGGGTCGCGAAGTCATGGCCGCCCACATCCTGCATCGGCAGCTTGGACAGGATCGCCACGCCGTTATAGCCCTTCTGCCCCCTCGCGACGACATGGGTATAGCCAAGGGCGCGGAACCCCTCCATCGGGATCAGATCGACCGGGCATTTGCATTCCTGCAAGCACAGGATATCCGGCGTCTCTTCCGTCAACAGCCGCGAGACCAGCGCCTCGCGCAGGCGGACCGAGTTGATGTTCCAGGTGGCAAGGGTGAAGGGCATCGGCGGGCTCCAGGCTTGGGCTGGGGACCGTAAGGCCCCCAGCCGCAAGTCTCAAGGCCCCCGGGGTCAGTCGGTCAGGGTATAGGTGCCCAGGTCGCAGAGGTTCTGGGTATCCTCGGCCTCACCGCCTTCGGACGAGACGTAGCGCATGTCGTAGTCGCAGACCTCCAGGCCATCGGCGATGGTGACCTCGCCCGAGACGCCAGGCTCGACCGGGGCATAAAGGATGTTTTCGCCCCATTCGTCCGAGTCGACTTCAGACACATACATCTCGACGATGGTCTGCGAGCTCTCGTTGACAAGGGTGAAGACCAGGTCCTGGGCCAGGGCCGGGGTCGCGGCCAGGGCAACCAGGGTGGCGAGCGCGATACACATGAAAAACTCCATTCGGAACCGCAGCCTATCTGCGGCCGCGCCGGTTAGGCCCGGAAATCGTGCAAGGTTCAAGGCAAGGTTTGGCCGACCTGGTGACATTCCCGGCGGGATGAAAAAAGGCCGGGCAAGAAGCCCGGCCAGGTCCAACAGGGAGGATGCCGCGCCATAACCCCGACGCGACAAGGGGAACCTGCTGCACAACCTGTGTATGTTTGAAAGGTAGCAAGCGAATCTGGCAACAATAAGCCCTGGGTCGCAAGATTTCCCGCCTGTTGCATCACGGCCGCAGGATACGTTGTGCCGTTGCCACAAAATTGCCCGGCGAACCCGTCGGATCCGCCGGGCCAGGCCAACAGGGAGAAGCCGCGCCATGACCCCGACGCGGCCAGGGGATCGGTCAGGCGACCAGCCGGTAGCCCCCGCTTTCGGTGACCAGCAGCCGCGCGTTCGAGGGGTCGGGCTCGATCTTCTGGCGCAGGCGGTAGATGTGGGTTTCCAGCGTGTGGGTGGTCACCCCGGCGTTGTAGCCCCAGACCTCATGCAGCAGCACATCGCGCGGCACCACGCCCGACTGCGCGCGGTAGAGGTACTTCAGGATGTTCGTTTCCTTCTCGGTCAGCCGGATCTTCTTGTCCTTCTCGTCCATCAGCATCTTCTGCGCGGGCTTGAACGTATACGGGCCCATCTGGAACACGGCGTCTTCCGACTGTTCATGCGTGCGCAACTGAGCCCGGATGCGGGCCAGCAGGACCGGGAACTTGAAGGGCTTGGTCACATAGTCGTTCGCCCCGGCGTCCAGGCCCAGGATGGTGTCGCTGTCGGTATCATGGCCGGTCAGCATCAGGATCGGGCACTTCACGCCTCCCTTGCGCATCCGGCGGCACAGCTCGCGCCCGTCGGTGTCGGGCAAGCCCACGTCCAGGATCACCAGGTCGAAGAGCCCGGCCTTGACCTTCTCCATCCCCTCGGCGCCGGTCCCGGCCTCGAAGACATCGAAATCCTCGGTCATCACCAGCTGTTCGCTCAGCGCCTCGCGCAGGTCGTCGTCGTCGTCGACAAGCAGGATCTTCCGCAGTCCGGGCATGGGTACCTCCGTCGCTTACGGACCTGAGATGCGCCGCCATCACGGGCCCAGCAAGATTTGCAACGAAAACCTCACGCGGACGTGTCGGTTCCGCGGACAATGTTTCAATTCCGTAATCGGGAAGCTATGGATGGGCGCATGAGCCTGCGCCTGTCCATAGCCGAACGCCTGACCCGTGCCCGGGGCGACCTGCGCATGGGTGTGCCTATTGTCCTGTGCGGCAAGGACAGCGCGGTCCTGGTCGCATCGGTCGAGGCGCTGGATGCCGACCGGCTGGCCGACCTGCGCAGCTTTGGCGCGCCAATCCTGGCGATCACCGCCCGCCGGGCCGAGACGCTGAAGGCGCGGGCCTATGACGGCGACCTGGCGCGGATCGTCCCCCCCGCCGATGCCGACCTGTCCTGGCTGCGCGCCGTGGCCGATCCGGCCGATGATCTGCGGGTGCCGATGAAAGGGCCGCTGACCTCGGCCCGAGAGGGCTCGGCCGACCTGCACCGTGCCGCGCTGGCCTTGGCGAAATCGGCGCATCTGTTACCCGCGGCGCTGCTGGTCCCTGTCCCCGACGCCCTGCGCCTTGCCGCCGACCATGGCCTGACCCTGCTGATGCTGGACGAGATCGCCCCCGCCCTCTCTGCCCTGCCCCCGATGGCCGAGGTCGTCTCGGCCCGGGTGCCGCTGGTGGCCAGTGAGGCCGGTCGCGTCCACATCTTCCGCCCCGACGACGGCGGCGACGAACATTACGCGATCGAGATCGGCCGCCCGGACCGGTCGCAGCCCGTTCTGGCGCGGCTCCATTCCGCCTGTTTCACCGGCGATGTGCTGGGGTCGCTGAAATGCGACTGCGGCCCGCAACTTCGCGCCGCCCTGGCGCAGATGGGCGAGGAAGGGGCGGGTGTCCTCCTCTACCTCAACCAGGAAGGCCGCGGCATTGGTCTGGCCAACAAGATGCGCGCCTATTTCTTGCAGGATCAAGGCTTTGACACGGTCGAGGCCAACCACCGCCTGGGGTTCGAGGATGACGAACGCGACTTCCGCATCGGGGCCGAGATCCTGCGGAAGATGGGCTTCTCCTCGGTCCGGCTCCTGACGAACAACCCGAAGAAACTCGCGATGATGGAGGCCTGTGGCCTGCACGTCGTGGAACGGGTGCCGCTGAAAGTGGGCGAGACCGCGCAGAACCGGGCTTATCTGGCGACCAAGGCGGCGAAATCGGGGCATATGCTGTGAAGGCCTCGGATCTGGTGGTCACGCCGATGGGGGTCCGCTTCCTTGGGCGGATCTTCCCGTGTTCCATTGGTCGCGGCGGGATCGTCCCGGCCAGGGCCAAGCGCGAGGGTGACGGGGCGACCCCGGCCGGCGTGCACCGGCTGGTCGGGATGCTGTACCGCCCCGACCGGCTGACCCGACCGGCCGACTGGGCGCTGCCGATCGGGCCCTCGGATCTGTGGTCCGACGACCCGCGGGATGAGGATTACAACCTGATGGTCCGCGCCCCGCATGGTTTCAGCCATGAGCGCCTGCGCCGGGCCGATCCGATGTATGACCTGGTGATCATCACCGACTGGAACTGGCCCCAGGCCGAACCGGGGCGCGGCTCGGCCATCTTCCTTCACCAATGGCGCCGTCCCGGCGCGCCCACGGCTGGCTGCGTCGCGCTATCGCGCCGCGACCTGCACTGGATCGCTCCGCGCATCACCCATCAGACCCGGCTGATCGTCCGGGCCTGACAGCGCGGCCGGGACCACGGACCCTGCAAAGGCTCCGACCCAGTTTCTTGCAGGAAATCGGCCCCTGGCTTGCGGATCGCCCCCTTTCCAAACCGCTTTGGATTACCTAATCTCGCGTCAAAGAGGGAGGTATCCATGGCCAGAACGCCATCCGCCGCAGAGGACGAGATCTTCAACCTGCGGCTCGCCCGCTCGGCCCCCGACCTCTTCCCGATGCTGGAGACGCTGTATGGCGCCCGGCCCGATTATCCGGCGTTCCGGGAAAAGCTGCTCAAGGCGCTGAAGCGGGGCTGGTCCGACCGTCCGGCCGACCTGAAACGCCTGGACCTGCAGCGCGACCTGGAGCCGGACTGGTTCCAGCGGCCCGGGATGGCGGGCTATGTCTTCTACATCGACCGCTTCGCGGGGACCCTGCGGGGCATCCTGGACAAGCTGGATTACCTTGACGACCTCGGGATCACCTATGTCCACCTGATGCCCTGCCTGAAGCCCCGGCCGGGGGATTCGGACGGCGGCTATTCGGTGATGGACTACCGCCGGATCAACCCGGCCTATGGTTCGATGGCGGATTTCGAGGCCGTCAGCGCCGCCCTGCGCGCCCGGGGGATCTCGCTTTGCGTCGATCTGGTGCTGAACCACACGGCAAAGGAGCATGCCTGGGCGCGGAAGGCGGCGAAGGGGGACCCCAGGTATCAGGACTATTACCTGATGTTCGACAGCCCCGACCTGCCGAACCAGTATGAACGCACGCTGGTCGAGGTGTTCCCGGACAATGCTCCGGGCAACTTCACCCATTACCCGCAGCTTGGGAAATGGGTCTGGACCACCTTCAATGAACACCAGTGGGACCTGAACTGGGCCAATCCGGCCGTGTTCCTGGAGATCGTGGAGGTCATGCTGTTCCTCGCCAACCGGGGGGTCGATGTGCTGCGGCTGGACGCGGTGGCCTTCATGTGGAAGCGGATGGGCACCCGCTGCCAGTCCGAACCGGAGGTCCACATGATCCTCCAGGCGCTGCGGGCCTGCTCGCGGATCGCCTCGGCGGCGGTGATCCATCTGGAGGAGGCGATCGTCGCTCCGGCCGAGATGCTGCCCTATCTGGGACGCGGCAGGCATGACGGGAAGGAAGGGAACCTCGCCTACCACAACTCGCTCATGGTGCAATTCTGGTCCTCGCTGGCCAGCCGGGACGCCCGCTTGATGACGCATGTGTTGGCCACCCACTTCCCCGACCGGCTGACGAACGCAACCTACGCGACCTATATCCGCTGCCACGACGACATCGGCTGGGCGGTCACGGATGAGGATGCGGCGGCGGTGGGGTGGTCGGGGCAGGGGCATCGCGGCTTTCTGTCAGACTTCTATGAGGGCAGTTTTCCGGGAACTTTCGCGAAGGGGCGGCTGTTCCAGGTGAACCCGGCGACGGGGGACAAGCGGATTTCGGGGACCTTCGCCAGCCTGGCGGGGTTGGAGAGGGCCTCGGATCCGGCGGAGGTCGAGATGGCGGTGCAGCGGATCCTGATGGGACACGCCCTGATCGCGGCCTGGGGCGGGATCCCGCTGATCTACATGGGGGACGAGCTGGCGCTGACCAACGACTACTCCTACCTCGACGACCCCCACCAGGCCCATGACAGCCGCTGGGTCCACCGGCCGCGGATGGACTGGGCGGCGGCGGAGGGGCGACATTCGGGGGACACACCGGCCTCGCGGGTCTTCTGGGGAACGAAGGCGATCCTGGCGCGGCGGGCGGCTTGTCCGGCCTTGGATGGGGCGGTGCCGGTGCGGGTGGTGGGCTCGGGGAATCCGGCGGTCTTCGCCTTCCAACGGGTCGCGCCGACAGGGGTGCTGCTGGCCCTGTTCAACTTCACGGAAGGCTGGCAGGAGGTGCCGGAGGCCTGGGCCCGCGCCTTGGGGGTGGGGGAGATGCGGGACCTTCTGTCGGACCAGCGGGTCGAGACCCACCATGGGCAGATCGTGCTGCCCCCCTATGCGCGGGTCTGGCTGGTCTAGACTTTGTCCACGGTGGACAGAATCTGAAAGTCTTTGGAATTCAATGAATTGCGTTCGGACGTTAGGGATTTGTCAAGGTTTCAGACGTGACCGGAAGGGGCGCAGGGCGGTGGGTCGGAGGGCCAGCCGGTCTGAAGCCCGGCCTACGGGGGACGATGCCGGGGGGGCAGCCGGTCTGAAGCCCGGCCTACGGGGGGCGATGCTGGAGGGCGAGCCGGTCTGAAGCCCGGCCTACGGATAGGCCCGCGCGCCGAAGATGGCGCTGCCGACGCGGATGTGGGTGGCGCCATGGGCGATGGCGGTCTCGAAATCGCTGCTCATCCCCATCGACAGGCCGGGAAGGCCGTGGTCGGCGGCCATGCGGGCAAGCTGGGCGAAATGGGGCACCGGGTCCTCAGCTTCCGGCGGGATGCACATGAGGCCGTGCGGCGACAGGTCCAGCGCGCGGCAGTCGCGGAGGAAGGCGGACAGGTCGGCAGGCAGGACGCCGGCCTTCTGCGGCTCTGCCCCCGTGTTCACCTGGACGAAAAGCTGCGGCAGCGAGCCGCGCGCCTGGCCCAGGTTGGCCAGCTTCGTCGCCAGCGAGGGGCGGTCCAGCGTGTGGATCGCGTCGAAAAGATCAACGGCGAGCTTGGCCTTGTTGGTCTGCAAGGGGCCGATCATGTGGACTTGCAGCGGGCCATAGGCTTCGCGCCAGGCGGGCCATTTCGCCGCCGCCTCTTGCACATAGTTTTCGCCAAAGACGCGGTGGCCCTGGTCAAGCACGGCCTGCACCCTCTCGGCCGGTTGGACCTTGGAGACGGCGATCAGCGTCACCGAGCCCGCCGCGCGCCCCGCCGCCTGTTCCGCCGCGCGCACCCGCGCGAGAATCTGATCCAGTGCCATCACCTGCCCCCTTGCCCCATGCGGGCAACCTAAACGCAGGGGCAGAAAAGAAAAGAGCGGGCAATCGCCCGCTCTTCCCTGAAATCTGATCCCGAAGGATTAGAATTCGAAGCTGAGACCAGCTTCCCAGACGGTTTCGTCGTCGCGGTCATAGTCGGTGATCTGAGCGACACCGCCGACAACCGAAGCGCCGCCGCCGAGGTCATAGGCAGCGCCGATGCCGAAGGCTTCGTAGTCGTCGCCGGAGATCGGGTTCACCAGTTCCGAGGTCGAGTACTGAGCCGACAGGGTCAGCGCGTCGACGGTGTAGTCGACGTGCAGGCCGTAGGCGTTCAGGTTGTTACCAGCGGCATCCGGATCGTATTCCGACACCATCGCCTTGACGCCAACGGCGCCGAAGGTGCCGCCCGCGTAGAGCGAGGTCACGGTGCCAGCGTTGGCCGAGACGTTGTCGTCGTTGTAGCCGATGCCGACATAGGCGTCGCCGAAGTCGTACTTCAGACCGACAGCATAGCCGTCGCCTTCGCCAGCGGCGCCGATGTGGGCCGAGATCGCGGCGGTCAGAGCGCCACCCGAATAGGTGTAGTTGACGTCGTGGGTTTCACGGCCATAGCTGTCGCCGGTGAACGATTCGGCGATGTTGTCAACGCCGAGGCCCGACAGACCACCGATGTCCGAGAAGGTGGCGACTTCGTCAGCTTCGGCGACGGAGCCCATCGACAGCTTGCCGAAAGCGCCCGAGATGAAAGCCGAGGTGCCGTCGTCGTCCAGGCCGCCATCGGTGTCGTAGGTCGCGACGGTGGTTTTGATGCCGAAGGCCAGGCCGGTGTCGGTTTCACCCGAGCCGGTCGCGGTCAGGTAGGTTTCCAGGATGGAGCGCGCGCCTTCCGGGCTGCCATCATCGCCCACACCCATGACGGCCGAGCCGGAGAAGCTGATTTCCGCGGAAGCGAAGCCAGCCGACAGGGCCAGGACGCTGGACGCGAGGAGAACCTTTTTCATGTTTTTCCCTCTTTCCTTCAAGGTAAGCCCGCCGCAGGGGAATCCGCAGGGGAATGGCCTGTATTTCATCCGCCACGCCCCGGATTGCAACGCCAACGGGCAGCCCGGCGCAAAACTGGGGAAAGCTGGTGCAACGATGCCACAGGTCAGGCGGGGCTGACCCGGGGGCCGCCCTCGCCCGCGCGGGCGGTGAAAGGCCTTGGCAGGCCGGGGAGGCTGGGCTAGACAGCAGGTCATGCAACGACAGGATGGACGGATGAACTTGCAGCGGGTCGCACGCATTGCCTTGGCAACCGGGCTGGTGGCCGTCCTTTCCGCCTGTGGCGGCGGGGGTTTGTTCAACCGGGACCGCGATCTGTCGATGGAAGAGCAGATGACCCGGAAAGAGCGCGCGGATGCCCAGCGCGCCGCGATCGAGGCGGCGACGGGGGAAGAGCGCAAGGGCTCGACCCTGTGGGACCTGTTCTCGGACGCGGACAATCCGAACACGACGGTCGAGGTCAACAAGTACATCTGGCAGGCCAGCCTTGAGGTGCTGAACTTCCTGCCCATCGAATCGGTCGACCCGTTCACCGGGGTGATCGTGACGGGGTATGGGCGGCCTCCGGGCGGCGGGCGTGCGTACCGGGCGACGATCTATGTGCAGGACCCGGCGCTGGATGCGCGCAGCCTGAAGCTGGCGCTGCAGGGCCAGGGCGGCGCGGCAGTGGCGCCGGAAACGGTGCGGGCGGTCGAGGATGCGATCCTGACCCGCGCGCGGCAGCTGCGGGTGCGCGACAGCAACCTGTAACGTCAGGCGCGGCAACGGGGGGGTGGACCTTTGCGGCGGCGCGGGTGTAAGTCCGCGCGGAAGTCCGCATGAGGCCCTGTGATGTCGCGCTATGACCCTTCGGTGATCGAACCCAAATGGCAGTCCGCCTGGGAGGCCTCGGGCGCCTTCACGGCGCGGCGCGATCCGGCGAAGCCCAAGTATTACGTGCTGGAGATGTTCCCCTATCCCAGCGGGCGCATCCACATGGGCCATGTGCGCAACTATACGATGGGCGACGTGGTGGCCCGGCACAAATCCGCGAGCGGGTTCAGCGTGTTGCATCCGATGGGCTGGGACGCCTTCGGGATGCCGGCCGAGAATGCGGCGATGGAGCGGGGCGGGCATCCGAAGGACTGGACCTACGGCAACATCGCGGACATGAAGGCGCAGATGAAGCCGCTGGGCCTGTCGATCGACTGGAGCCGCGAGCTGGCGACCTGCGACCCGGAGTATTACGGTCAGCAGCAGGCGATGTTCATCGACATGATGGAGGCCGGGCTGGTCTATCGCAAGGCCGCCGTGGTCAACTGGGACCCGGTGGACATGACGGTGCTGGCCAACGAGCAGGTGATCGACGGCAAGGGCTGGCGGTCGGGTGCTGCGGTCGAGCGGCGCGAGCTGGTGCAGTGGTTCTTCAAGATCTCGGACTATTCCGAAGAGCTGCTGAGCGCGCTGGACGGGCTGACGAACTGGCCCGAGAAGGTGCGGCTGATGCAGGCCAACTGGATCGGCAAGTCGCGCGGGCTGCAGTTTGCGTTCGAAACCGTGGGGGCTCCGGCCGGGTTCGAGCGGCTGGAGGTCTATACGACGCGGCCGGATACGCTGATGGGGGCGTCGTTTGCGGCGATTTCCCCGGATCATCCGCTGGCGAAGGCGCTGGAAGGCGATCCGGCGGTGGCGGAGTTCGTGGCCAAGTGCCGCAAGGGCGGAACCAGCGCGGAAGAGATCGAGACGGCGGAGAAGATCGGGTACGACACGGGTATCCGGGTGAAGCATCCACTTGATCCGGCTTGGGAATTGCCGGTCTGGATCGCCAACTTCATCCTGATGGATTACGGCACCGGCGCGATCTTCGGCTGCCCCGCGCATGACCAGCGCGACTTTGATTTCGCCTCGAAATACGGGCTGCCGATCAAGCCGGTCTTTACCGCGGACGGGAGCGACGCCGCGCTGGCCGAGGCCTTTGTCCCGATGAAGTCGGAGAAGGTCCACTACATCCGCGGCTTCGCCGGGGAGGCAGTGCAGACCGGCGACGAGGGCGTGGCGGCGGCCATCGCCCATGCCGAGGCGCAGGGCTATGGCAAGGGCGTGACCAAGTTCCGCCTGCGCGACTGGGGGATCAGCCGCCAACGCTATTGGGGCTGTCCGATCCCGGTGGTGCATTGCGCCAGCTGCGGCGTGGTGCCGGAGAAGAAGGAGAACCTGCCGGTCGAGCTGCCCTATGACGTGAGCTTCGACAAGCCGGGCAACCCGCTGGACCGTCACCCCACCTGGCGCGACTGTGCCTGCCCGAAATGCGGGCAACCGGCCAAGCGCGAGACGGATACGATGGACACGTTCGTCGATTCGTCCTGGTACTACGCCCGCTTCACCGCGCCGCGTGCGACGACGCCGACCGTGGCCGAAGATGCGGACTACTGGATGAACGTCGACCAGTATATCGGCGGGATCGAACATGCGATCCTGCACCTGCTGTATTCCCGCTTCTTCGCCCGGGCGATGCACAAGACCGGACACCTGCCGGCCAAGGCGGTCGAGCCGTTCAGCGCCTTGTTCACGCAAGGGATGGTGACGCACGAGATCTACAAGACGACCGATGCCCAGGGCCGCCCGGTCTATCACCTGCCCGAGGATATCATCCGCACGGAAACCGGGGCGACGCTGAAGGACGGGACGAAGGTCGAGGTCATCCCTTCGGCCAAGATGTCGAAGTCGAAGAAGAACGTTGTCGATCCGATGAACATCATCGCCCAGTTCGGGGCGGATACGGCGCGGTGGTTCGTCATGTCCGACTCGCCGCCGGAACGCGACGTGGAATGGACCTCCTCCGGGGCGGAAGCCGCGCACAAGCATCTGAGCCGGGTCTGGACGCTGAGCGCGCGGATCGGCGAGATGCCGGCGGACCACAAGGGCGAAGGCGACGACGACCTGCGCCGGGCGACGGCCCGGGCCATCGACGAGGTGACGAGGGGGATCGAGGGCTTTGCCTTCAACAAGGCGATTGCCGGCCTGTATGCCTTTACCAACACCATCTCGCGGGCCAATGCCTCGACCCCGGTGATGAAAGAGGCGATCCGCACGCTGGCGCAGCTGATGTCGCCGATGACCCCCCATCTGGCGGAAGAGGTCTGGTCCAGTCAGGGCGGCGCGGGGCTGTGCGCCCAGGCGCCCTGGCCCAAGGCGGACCCGGCGCTGCTGGTCGACGACACGGTGGTCCTGCCGATCCAGATCAACGGCAAGCGCCGCGCGGAAATCAGCGTGCCGAAGGACATGGCCGCGGCCGAGGTTGAAAAGATTGCGCTGGCGAACGAGGATGTGGTCAAGTTCCTTGCCGGGCAGCCGGTGAAGAAGATCATCGTCGTGCCGGGCCGCATCATCAATGTCGTCGTCTGAAGGCAACCCCCCCACCCCATCCCTCCCCCACGCAGGGGGGAGGGGGCCTGTCGCGCGTGGCATCCGCCGGGACGCCTCCGGCCTGGCGCCACCCTCCCCCCCCGTGGGGGAGGGATGGGGTGGGGGGGGCCTGTCCCGACGCCTGCTGCTGCTGGCACCGCTGGCGCTGGCGGCCTGCGGCTTTACCCCGGCCTATGCGCCGGGCGGCGGCGCGGACAAGCTGCTGGGCACGATCTGGGTGCAGGACCCGTCCGACAAGAACGAGTTCGATCTGGTCGAGCGGCTGGAGGAACGGCTCGGTCGGCCCGAGGATATCCGGTACGATCTGGGCTATACGATCACCACTCAGGCGGTGGGCGTGGGGATCACCACGGATAACCAGATCACCCGCTACAATCTGAAGGGCGTGGTCGACTGGACCTTGACCGAGCGCGCGACGGGCGCCCGGGTCGCGGGCGGGCGGGTGCAGAACTTCACCGCCTATTCGGCCACGGGATCGACCGTCGCGGGGCTGGCGGCGGAAGAGGACGCGGCCCATCGGCTGATGCGGATCCTTGCCGACCAGATCGTCGCCCGGCTGATCGCCGAATCGGCCCGGCTGCCATGATCCTGAAAGGGGCCGAGGCCGCGCGCTATTGCGCGAAGCCCGATCCTGCACGTCCGGGCCTGCTGATCTTTGGCGCGGATGCGATGCGGGTGGCCCTGAAACGGCAAGAGGCGATCGCGGCCCTGGTCGGCCCCGCAGGCGAGGCCGAGATGCGGCTGACGCGGATGTCGGGCGGCGATCTGCGGCGGGATGGCAGTCTGCTGCTGGATGCGATCAAGGCGGTCGGGTTCTTCCCCGGACCCCGGGTGGCTTTCGTCGAGGAGGCGACCGACGGGCTGGCCGCGGTGATCGGGGTGGCCTTGAAGGAGTGGCGGCCGGGCGATGCGGTGATCGTGGTCACTGCCGGGGGGCTGACGGGGAAGTCGGCGCTGAAGGGGCTGTTCGAGAAGCATCCGGCCGCGGTCTGCATCGGGCTTTATGACGAACCTCCGGGCCGCGAAGAGATCGAGGCGGCGCTGAAGGCGGCCGGACTGGTCGATATCGACCGCGAGGCGATGAACGACCTGAACATGCTGGCCCGCGCCCTGGACCCGGGCGACTTCCGCCAGACGCTGGAGAAGATCGCGCTTTACAAATATGGCGACGCCTCGCCCCTGACCCCTGCGGATGTGGCGGCGATGGCTCCGGCCACCATCGAGGCCGAGGTGGACGATCTGATCGACGCGGTGGCGGAAGGCCGGGCGCAGGTGATCGGCCCCCTGTTCCGCCGGCTGGAGGGGCAGGGCACGCTGCCGGTGACGATCTGCATCGCGGCGCTGCGGCATTTTCGTATCCTGCACGCGGCGGCGACCGATCCGGGCGGACCGGGGGCCGGGATCCAGAAGGCGCGGGTGAACTTCAAGCAGAAGGACGCGATGGGGCGACAGGCCGGGCAATGGGGGGTGCGCACGCTGGAGGCGGCGGTCTCGCTTCTCTTGGAGACCGACCTGACGTTGCGCTCGGCCAGCAAGGCGCCGGGGATGGCGCTGATGGAGCGCGCGCTGATCCGGCTGGCGATGATGCGGAGATAGGCATGGCGAAGACCCAAACCCCGATCGAGGCGTTCCTCGCCCCTCTGGCCCGCCATGCCCGGAAGCTGCCGCATCTTGAGGGGCTGGTGTTCTGGGGCGGGGCCGAGGGTTGGGACACCAACCCCTCCGAGGCGCTGGAGGCAGAAGAGATCGCCTTCTATGCCGAGGGCCTGCTGGAGGACGGGTTCCGCATGCGCTGGACCCTGATGGCCAGCGCGGATGCGCCCGACCAGCCGGACCATCTGCGGCTGGAGTTCTGGCAGGACGACAGCCCAGCCCCCGACCTGCCCTCGGGCTGGGTGGCGCTGGACGGGGGCGGCTGGACGGGCTGACGCCCTTGTTGCCGCCACCGCGTCCGGTCTAGGCTTTGCGGAGGAGGACCCAAGATGCGCGTGCTGTACGATCCCGAACCCCGGACCACCGAAGACATATTCTCGCCCGGGGACCTCGCCGCCTTCCGCGCGGCGCATGAGGTGGTGGAATGGCAGGGCGAGGACCGCGCGGCCTTCTATGCCCGCCACCTGCCAGGGACCGAGATCCTGATCTCGCAACAGGAGATGGGCGCGGACCGGCTGGCGCTGGCGCCGAAACTGCGGGCGATCTTCAACGTCGAGACGAATTTTCTGCCGAACATCGACTACGACGAATGTTTCCGGCGCGGCATCCATGTCCTGGCGCCGGGCGGGGTCTTCGCCGCCCCCGTCGCCGAGATGGCGCTGGGGATGGCGCTGTCGCTGGCGCGGAACATCCATGGCGAGCACGCGGCCTTCCTGCGCGGACAGGAGAAATGGCTGTTCGACGGCAACCGCGACTCCGAGATGCTGGCGGGCTCGACCGTCGGGATCATCGGCTTCGGCGACCTGGGCCGGGCGCTGCATCGGCTGCTGGCGCCCTTCGGCTGCCGGGTGCAGGCGCATGACCCCTGGCTTCCCCCGGGCCATCTGCGCCGCCTGGGGGTAGAGCCGGTGGGCTTCGACCGGCTGATGGCCGAGAACCGCTTTGTCTTTGTCATGGCGGCGATCACCACCGCGAACAGGGGGCTGATCGACGCCCGCGCGCTGTCGCTGATGCAGCCGGGGGCGATGCTTCTGCTGATGTCACGGGCGGCGGCGGCGGATTTCCCGGCGCTGACCGAGGCGGCCCGCTCTGGCCGCATCCGCGTGGCAACGGATGTCTTCCCGGTCGAACCCCTGCCCGCCGACGACCCGATCCGGGCCACGCCGAACATGCTGTTCTCGCCGCACCGCGCGGGCGCGCTGACCTTTGCCCTGCGCGAGATCGGCACAAGGGTGCTGGAGGATATGGACCTGATCGCGCGCAGCCTGCCCCCGGTCGCCTGCCGCCGCGCGGAACGCGAGACGGTGGCGATGATGCGGTCGAAGCCGGTCGAACGGTCCTAAAGCCGCGACAGGACCAGCCCGCCCAGTACCATCAGCGCCGCCGCGATGCGGGTGGGCGTGATCTCACGCACGGCCATGCCAAGCGCCCCGGTCGCGTCGATCACCAGCGCCGCGGCCATCTGGCCGAAGACCAGCGCGGCGACCAGCGTCACCACCCCCAGCGAGGCCACGCCCCAGACAGCGGCAAAGACATACCAGGCGCCAAGCAGGCCGCCGACCAGGGTCCACATCGGCACCTGGCCCAGCTTCAGATAGCTTCCGCCCTGCCCCTGCAACAGCGACACCGCCACAAGCACCACGAACCCCACGCCGAAGGACACCGCCGCTGCCGGAACCGGCGCGCCCAGGCCGCGGCCCAGCGCCGCGTTGATCGGCGCCTGCACCGCAATCGCCACGCCGCCCAGCGCCACCGCCGCCACTGCCAGCCACATGCCTGCCTCCATCCTTGTCTGCCGCCAGAGATCACAGGCAGCGCGGTGCAACAACCGTCCGGTTTGCACGCTTGCCCTGCGGCACGGAATCCGCAACTTCTTCTCTGCGAAAATATCCCACGGGGGTGCGGGGGTGTGAAACCCCCCCCGCCGCCGGCAAACACGAGCCACGCCATGGCCTTCACGCTTCGCCAGTTGCAGTTCTTCGTCGCCGCCGCCGAGGCCGGGTCGGTCTCGGGCGCGGCGCGGGCGCTGTCGATCAGCCAGTCCTCGGTGACCGAGGCGATCCGGGGGCTGGAGGACGATCTGGGCGTGATCCTGTTCGACCGGCAGGCGCGGGGGCTCTTGATCACCCACAAGGGCAGCGCCTTCCTGCGCCATGCGCGGAAGATCCTGGCCGATGTGGCCACCGCCCGCTCGGCCTTCCAGGACGAGGCCGAGGCGGCGACGGGGCGGCTGTCCCTGGGGGTGACCAGCATGGTCGCGGGCTATGTGCTGTCGGATATCCTGGCGCGCTATCGCCGCGCCTTCCCGCAGATCGAGCTGAACGTGATCGAGGACAACGGCGATTACCTGCAGCACCTGCTGATCGGAGGCGAGCTGGACGTGGCGGTCCTGCTGACCTCCTCCGTCAAGGACCGGCTGGCGCTGAATGTGGAAACACTGCTCGTCTCGCCCTACCGGCTGTGGCTGCCGCTGGGCCATCCGCTGGCGCAGCAAGAGACGATCACGCTGGAGGAGCTGGCAGGCCAGCCGCTGATCCAGCTGATGGTGGATGAGATCGAGGAATCGACTCGCCGCCTCACCGCCGCCCTGCCGGTCAAGCCGAAGATCACCTTCCGCACCCGCAGCGTCGAGGCAGTGCGCAGCCTGGTCGCCACCGGCGCGGGTCTGGCGATCCTGCCAAGCCTGGTCTACCGGCCCTGGAGCCTGGAGGGCGACCGGATCGAGATCCGCGATGTTTCGGGCGACCTGCCGACAGTGCAGGTGGGACTGGCCTGGCGGAAGGGCGCGCCGCTGTCGGCCCCGGCGCATAACTTCGTGCGCTCGGCGCAGACGGGCATCAGCACACCCTGAGCCATCGGCAATTCCGATACCACGCATCCATCTTTTGCATTTGCGATTCCTGCGGGCCTGCGTAGCTTGCGCGCAGGACCGGAACACCGGCGCGCCGTCATGTGCGGCCCAACCCCAGGGAGTGATGCAATGCAGACCATGAAACTTATGGCCACCACGGCGCTGTGCGCCCTGACCGGGATCTCTCCGGCGCTTGCCCAGGTCACCGAGATCGGCGCGCCGGAGGGTCAGGTGAACATCGTGGCCTGGCCGGGCTATATCGAGCGCGGCGAGACCGACCCGGCCTTCGACTGGGTGACCAAGTTCGAGGCGGCCTCGGGCTGCAAGGTGAACGTGAAGACCGCCAACACCTCGGACGAGATGGTGGCGCTGATGAACGAGGGCGGGTTCGACCTGGTCACCGCCTCGGGCGATGCCTCGCTGCGGCTGGTGGCGGGCGACCGGGTGCAGCCGATCAACACGGACCTGATCCCGTCCTGGTCGACGGTGGACGACCGCCTGAAATCGGCGCCCTGGCATACGGTGGACGGCGTGCACTACGGCGTGCCCTACATGTGGGGGCCGAACGTGCTGATGTACAACACCGAGGTGTTCAAGGAGGCTCCGACCTCGTGGAACGTGGTGTTCGAGGAGATGACGCTGCCCGACGGCCAGTCGAACAAGGGCCGGGTGCAGGCCTATGACGGCCCGATCCACATCGCCGACGCCGCGCAATACCTGATGTTCCACAAGCCGGAACTGGGCATCACCTCGCCCTACGAGCTGAACGAGGACCAGTACAAGGCCGCGCTCGACCTGCTGCGCGTCCAGCGCGAGCTGACCAGCCGGTATTGGCACGACGCCTTCATCCAGATCGACGACTTCAAGAACGAGGGCGTGGTGGCCTCGGGCTCGTGGCCGTTCCAGGTGAACCTGCTGAAGGCCGACGGCCAGCCGGTCGCCTCGACCATCCCGCAGGAAGGCGCGACGGGCTGGGCCGACACGACGATGATGCATGTCGACGCGGCGAACCCGAACTGCAGCTACCTGTGGATGGAGCATACGCTGTCCTCGAACCTGCAATCCGACCTGGCGGTCTGGTTCGGCGCGAACCCCTCGGTCCCCGCCGCCTGCACCGACGGGCGCGGCATGTCGACGGCGGAAAGCTGCACGGCGAACGGGATGGATGACTTCGACAAGGTCCGGTTCTGGACTACTCCGGTGTCGAACTGCTCTCAGGGGGAAGGGGCCTGCGTGCCCTATTACCGCTGGGTGTCCGACTACATCGGCGTGATCGGCGGCCGCTGAGCCGATCGGAGGGTGGGCGGAACGCCCACCCTACCTTCCCCGCTTCCCTGTCACAGGTGCGCTGTAGCGCACCCTACGGATCCGTCATGACCGCAGCCGTCGAATTTGCCAATGTCTCCCGCCATTTCGGCTCTGTCAGGGCCGTGGATGGCGTGGACCTGACCATCGCCGAAGGGTCCTTCTTCGCCATGCTGGGCCCGTCCGGCTCGGGCAAGACCACCTGCCTGCGGCTGATCTCGGGGTTCGAGAAGCCGACGGGCGGGCAGATCCGCATCTTCGGCGAGGATGTGTCGAATACCCCGCCGCATCTGCGCAACGTGAACACGGTGTTCCAGGACTATGCGCTGTTCCCGCATCTGAACGTGCGCGACAACGTGGCCTACGGGCTGATGGTCAAGGGCATCGGCCGGTCGCAACGCCATGCGAAGGCCGAAGAGATGCTGGCCCTGGTCAAGCTGGACAGCTACGGCGACCGCAAGCCCGCGCAGCTCTCGGGCGGGCAGCAGCAGCGCGTGGCGCTGGCGCGGGCCTTGGTGAACCAGCCGCGCGTCCTTCTGCTGGACGAACCACTTGGCGCCCTGGACCTGAAACTGCGCGAAGCGATGCAGGATGAACTCAAGGCGCTCCAGCACAAGCTGGGCCTGACCTTCGTCTTCGTGACCCATGACCAGCACGAGGCGCTGTCGATGGCCGACAGCCTGGCCGTCTTCAACGAGGGCAAGATCGCCCAGATCGGCACCCCGCAGGACATCTACGACCGCCCCGCCACCCGTTTCGTCGCGGATTTCGTCGGCTCCTCCAACGTCCTTCCGCCCGACCTGACCCGTGCCTTGGGCGGCCCGGCGCAATGGGCCAGCCTGCGGCCCGAGGCGACGCGCCTTGCAGCCACCGGCCCGGTCCAGGGCACCGTGACCGCGCTGCGCTACCTTGGTTCGGGCACCCGCGTGGTGATCCGCTCCGGCGAGACCGAGATCGCAGCCCTTGTCCCCGCCGGCCAGCCGGTCCCAGCCGAGGGCGCGGTGACCTCCATCGCCTTCGAACCGGGCGCGCTCCACCTGATGGGAGCATCCTGATGCGTCCCGCCCGGCTCAACCGTTGCAGGGGGCGCTGCCCCCTTACCCCCCGGGATATTTGGACAAAGATGAAAGAAGCCCATGGGCAGATGCCTTTCATCTTTGCAGCAAATATCCCCGCCGGAGGCTCCGACGCCACATACCCGCGCCACGCCCGAGGTCCGGGCGCCCAAAATTCTTTCTTCAAGAATTTTGACGGTCCGAGGGCGCAGGCATGACCAGCCCCGCGATCCTGCCCGCGAAGGGTCTTGCTGACCGGCTGACCGGTACCTTCTGGCGGCGGCCGGGGCTCCTGCTCCTGCTCCTGATCGCCCCGCCGCTTCTGTGGCTGGGCGTCGTCTACCTCGGTTCGCTCGCCGCGCTCCTCCTGCAGTCCTTCTACTCGATCGACGAGTTCTCGGGTGTGGTGAAAGAGGAGTTCACGCTCAAGACCTATGCCGAACTGTTCCGGGCACAGAACCTGGACATCATCATCCGCACCGTCATCATGGCGACCGCCGTTACCCTGGCCTGCGCGGTGCTGGCCTTTCCCATCGCCTATTACGCCGCCCGCTATGCCAAGGGTCCGTGGAAGGCCGCCTTCTACCTGGGCGTCATGCTGCCGTTGTGGTCCAGCTACCTGGTCAAGGTCTATGCCTGGAAGCTGATCCTGGCCAAGGAAGGCATCCTCGGCTGGGCGGCGGAGGGCACCGGCACCGGGTTCATCATCGACGGCATCCTGTCGGTCCCCTTCCTGGAAGGCTCTTCGCTGTCGACCTCGCCCTTCGGGACTTTCCTCGTCTTCGTCTACATCTGGCTGCCCTACATGATCCTGCCGATGCAGGCCGCACTGGAGCGGGTGCCGAATTCGATGCTCGAGGCCTCGGCCGACCTGGGCGCGACGCGGTCGCAGACCTTCCGCACGGTGATCCTGCCGCTGG
Organism: Alphaproteobacteria bacterium; assembly: GCA_046569765.1. Lineage (GTDB taxonomy): Bacteria > Pseudomonadota > Alphaproteobacteria > Rhodobacterales > Rhodobacteraceae > Tabrizicola. The sequence goes on from JBKHWC010000009.1 coordinate 33,101, forward strand.
CCCTGCCGGGGGTGATCGCCGGGTCGATCTTCACCTTCTCGCTGACGCTCGGCGACTACATCATCCCGCAGATCGTGGGGGACTCGTCGCGCTTCATCGGGCTGACGGTCTACCAGCTGCAGGGGACCGCCGGGAACACGCCGCTGGCTGCTGCCTTCGCGGTGGTGCCGATCCTGATCATGCTGGTCTACCTGACGCTGGCCAAACGGGCGGGGGCTTTCGATGCGCTCTGAAGCCTCCTGGGGACTGAAGCTGGCGGCGCTGGGGGGGCTTCTGTTCCTCCACCTGCCGATCCTCCTCATCTTCCTCTACGCCTTCACGACCGAGGAACGCAGCTACGCCTTCCCGCCGCCGGGCTATACGACGGAATGGTTCGCCGTGGCCTGGAACCGCGACGACATCTGGCCGCCGCTCTGGCTGTCGCTGAGGGTCGCCGCGATCTCGACCGTGATGGCGATGATCCTGGGGACGCTGGCCGCCGCCGCGATGGCGCGGGCGCGGTTCTTCGGGCGGGACCAGGTCTCGCTGCTGATCCTGCTGCCCATCGCGCTGCCGGGGGTCATCACCGGCATGTCGCTGCGCTCGGCCTTCGGGATCATGGACATTCCGTTCAGCACCTGGACCATCGTCCTGGGTCACGCGACCTTCTGCATCGTCATCGTCTACAACAACGCCATCGCCCGGATGCGGCGGCTGTCGGGCGGGATTCTTGAAGCCTCGGCCGACCTTGGGGCCAACAGCTTCCAGACCTTCCGCTATGTCCTGCTACCGAACCTTGGCAGCGCCCTTCTGGCAGGCGGGATGCTGGCCTTTGCCCTGTCCTTCGACGAGGTCATCGTCACCACCTTCACCGCGGGCCAGCAATCCACCCTGCCGATCTGGATGCTGAACGAGCTTGTGCGCCCGCGTCAGCGCCCGGTCACCAACGTCGTCGCCATCGTGGTCTTCGCGGCCACCTTCGTGCCGATCCTCATCGCCTACTACCTCACCCGCGGCGGCTCCGAGACCGCCGGCATGGGCAAATAACGGAGTACCCCCATGACCATCCAGACCAAGTTCCTGATCGGAAATGCGTTCGAGGCAGGCCAGGAGGCGGCCGAGCAGATCCTGAACCCGCGCACCGGCGGGCTGATCCTCGAGGTGCCCGAGGCCTCCACCGCGCAGGTCGACCGGGCGGTGGCCGCGGCGCGGAAGGCCTTCGAGGGCTGGTCGCGGACAACCCCGGCGGAACGGTCGGCGGCGCTGTTGCAGATTGCCGACAAGATCGAGGCAGAGGCGGATGCCTTCGCGCAACTGGAGGCGCTGAACTGCGGCAAACCGATCAACGCGGCGCGGAATGACGAGATCCCGGCCATCGTGGACTGCTTCCGCTACTTCGCGGGCGCGGTGCGCTGCATGACCGGGACGGTGGCCGGGGAGTATCTGTCAGGCCATACCAGCATGATTCGGCGCGATCCGGTGGGCGTTGTGGCCAGCATCGCGCCCTGGAACTATCCGCTGATGATGATGGCCTGGAAGCTGGGGCCGGCGGTCGCGGGCGGGAATACGGTGGTCTTCAAGCCCAGCGAACAGACCCCGCTATCCGCGCTGAAGCTGGCGCAGATCCTGGCGGAGGTGCTGCCCGAGGGCGTGGTCAACGTCATCGCGGGCCGGGGGCAGACGGTGGGGAGCTACCTGATCAACCATCCGCAGGTGGACATGATCTCCCTCACCGGCGACGTGGCGACGGGGAAGAAGATGTTGGACGCCGCCGCCAAGACGGTGAAGCGCACGCATCTGGAACTGGGCGGCAAGGCCCCGGTCGTGGTCTTCGACGATGCCGACCTCTCGGCGGTGGTCGAGGGGCTGCGCGCCTTCAGCTTCTACAACGCCGGTCAGGACTGCACCGCGGCCTGCCGGGTCTATGCCGGGAAGAAGATCTACGACAATCTTGTCGCGGACCTCACCTCGGCGGCGTCGTCCATCGTGCTGGGGGCGGAGGACGACGCCACCAATGAAATCGGCCCGCTGATCAGCCAGCGCCAGCGCGACCGGGTGGCGAGCTTCGTCAACCGCGCGCGCGAGCTGAACCATGTCCAGATCACCACCGGCGGCGAGGCGATGGAGCAGGGGTTCTACTATCGCCCGACGGTCGTCGCCGGGGCCAAGCAGGACGACGAGATCGTCCGGCGCGAGGTCTTCGGGCCGGTCGTCTCGATCACGCCGTTCAGTGACGTGGATCAGGCGGTGGACTGGGCCAACGACAGCGACTATGGGCTGGCGTCCTCGGTCTGGACGCGGGACGTGGGCCGGGCGATGGCGACGGCGGCGCGGCTGCGGTACGGCTGCACCTGGATCAACACGCATTTCATGCTGACCAACGAGATGCCGCATGGCGGGCTGAAGCAGTCGGGCTATGGCAAGGACATGTCGGCCTATGCGCTGGAGGATTACACCGTGGTCCGCCATGTGATGGTGAAGCACGGCTGACCTTCCGGCAGGGCGGTCTGAAGCCCGCCCTACAGTCGTCTGCGCAAGAGAAAACCCCGGCCGTTGCGGACCGGGGTTCTTCGTTTCGCGGACGCTGGCCTCAGCGGCGGTCGTCGTCCTCATCCTCGTCGTCGTCATGGCCGCCGGCGGGGAGGTTGAAGAAGCTGTCGGCATCCGAGAAATCGGCGGGCGAGCTGTCGTCCTTCTCTTCGTCGCCGAAGACCTCCAGCCCGGTGGGAACCTTGGGCTCGGGCGCCATGCCGAGCGACTGCTCGGTCGAGACCAGCTTGCGGCGTTCGTCATCAGTCATCACCGAACCTTCGGCGGCCTTCTTGCGGGCGGCGGCCTGGACGGCGGTATCCAGCTCGGACTGTTTGCAGAGGCCCAGCGCGACCGGGTCGATGGGCTGGATGTTCGAGATGTTCCAGTGGGTGCGTTCGCGGATCGACTGGATGGTGGGCTTGGTGGTGCCGACCAGCTTGCCGATGGCGCCGTCCGACAGCTCGGGGTGGAACTTGACCAGCCAGAGGATCGCGGCCGGGCGGTCCTGGCGCTTGGACAGCGGCGTGTAGCGGGGGCCCCGGCGCTTTTCCTCGCCCACGGCGGCGGCGTTGAATTTCAGCTTCATCCGATACAGCGGATTGGCCTGGGCACGCTCGATCTCGATCGGGTCGAGCTGGTTGTTCGCGATCGGGTCGAAGCCCTTGACCCCGGCCGCCACGTCGCCGTCGGCGATGCCCTGCACCTCAAGCTCGTGCATGCCGCAGAAATCGGCGATCTGCGCGAAGCTGAGCGTCGTGTTGTCGACCAGCCAGACGGCGGTCGCCTTGGCCATGAGAGGCTTGGACATCGACATCGGATCTCTCCTTTACAAACCTGTCCCGTGCCGGGAAAACGGCTGCGGGCGGGGCCCGCGAGTTCCACGATTTCGGGGAATTCAGCCGTCCATATAAGGCTTGTCGGCCGGAAGGAAAAGCGGAAATGCGGAAGGCCCTGGCTTTGCTTGCGGCGCTGTGCCTGGCCCCGGCGGCCCGGGCCGAGGGCGAACGGGCGGGAGAGTTCGACTATTACGTCCTGTCGCTGTCCTGGTCCGCGGCCTGGTGCGCGCTGGAGGGGGATGCCCGGGACGATCCGCAATGCGACGCGGGGCGGGGGCTGACCTTCATCCTGCACGGGCTTTGGCCGCAGTACGAGGACGGCTGGCCCAGCTTCTGCCGGACGGGCGAGCGCGATCCGACCCGGGCCGAGACGGCGGCGATGGCGGATATCATGGGTGGATCGGGGTTGGCCTTCTACCAGTGGAAGAAGCATGGGCGCTGTTCCGGGCTGTCGGCCGAGGCCTATTACCGGACCGCCCGGCAGGCCTTTGACAGCATTGCGATTCCCGAGCTGTTCAGCCGGGTCGATCGCCCCCTTGCCCTGCCCGCAAGCGTGATCGAGGAGGCCTTCCTGGAGACCAATCGGGCGCTGGAGCCGGATGCGATCACGATCACCTGCAAGTCCGGCCTGATTCAGGAGGCGCGGATCTGCCTGACGCGCGACCTTGAACCGCGCCGCTGTGGCGAGGATGTGATTCGCGACTGCCGGTTGCAGGATGCCGTGCTGGAGCCGTTGCGTTAGAAAAGCGGCGGGGCCCGGTGGACTGTTACAGTGCCTGGGGAGACAGAAAGAATCTGGTACAAATGCGCGTTGCCGGGGCAGCTGGGGATCTGCCAGAGGGCCTAGTGCTTGATAAGCAATCGAGACCCCGCCTTAATGCTAAATTAACAACCTGTTAAGCAACACGCGCGTGAAAGTTGCGTCAAACCTTGTCGAATAGCGCCATGCGGGCAGGTTGTGTCAGGCTTCAACCTTGAGGACGATCTTTCCGACATGCCCCTCGGCCTCGATTCGCCAATGCGCGGCGGGGGCGTCGGCCAGGGCGTATTCGCTGTCCATCACCACCCGGAAGGCGCCGCGTTCGATCATCGGCCAGACATGGGCTTCGACCTCGCGCGCGATGCGGGCCTTCATCAGGTCGGACTGCGGGCGCAAGGTCGAGCCGGTGAAGGTCAGGCGGCGGGTCATCAGCTCGGCCCAGTTGAGCGTGACCTTGGGGCCTTGCAGGAAGGCGATCTGCACCAGGCGGCCGTCATCGGCCAAGGCCTTGAGGTTCCGCTCGACATAGGGGCCGCCGACCATGTCGAGGATCAGGTTCGCCCCGCCTTCGTCGCGCAGCGTCTGGACGAAATCCTGCGTCCGGTAGTTCAGTGCCACTTCGGCGCCGAGGGCGCGGCAGACCTGGACCTTGTCGTCCGATCCCGCGGTGGCGAAGACGCGGGCGCCCAGGGCGCGGGCGATCTGGATGGCGGTGGTGCCGATCCCGGAGGTGCCGCCGTGGACCAGGAAGCGTTCCCCGGCCTGGAGACCGCCGCGCATCACGACGTTGGACCAGACGGTAAAGCAGGTTTCAGGCAGGCAGGCGGCCTCGCGCAGAGAAAGGCCGCAGGGGATCGGCAAGGCATGCGATTCGTGGGTGGCGGCATATTCGGCATAGCCCCCACCGGGCAGCAGCGCGCAGACCTGGTCGCCGATCTGCCAGCGGCTGACGCCGGGCCCGACCTCGACCACGGTGCCGGAACATTCCAGGCCCGGAAGCGGTGAGGCCGAGGGCGGCGGGGCATACATCCCGGCGCGTTGCAGCGCGTCGGGGCGGTTCACCCCGGCATAGGCGACGCGGATGATGATCTGGCCATGCCCCGGCACCGGGACGGGCACGGAGGCCGGCTGCAACACCTCCGGCCCGCCGGGCTGCGAGATTTCGATGGCGAGCATGGAATGGGAAAGCGCCATGGGTATGGGTCCGGCTGGTCTGGGCTTCGGGTCAGTCCCGGCGCAGGCCGGGCAGGTTATCGGGCAGTTTCGGGGCCTTGATGCCCTGCATAACCTTGAATGGGCCCGAGAACAGCCCTTTTCCCAGCGGATTTTCCTTCAAATTCGCCTTCAGCTTCTCGAACTGCATGACGCCTTCGATCCGGCGGTCGAGGAAATCCCAGGTTGCCTGGTGGTCGGAGCTGTCGTCGCCCAGCCAATACAGCACCGTCGCGCCGTACACGGCTGAAAGCGTGGCGCGCTTGGTGTACCAGTTCAGGTCCTGCGAGCTGTCGCCCAGCGCGGTCCAGATCCGGTCGGCGGTGGTCCAGATCGCCCGCGCGCCATCGGCGGCGTGCTGGGGGAGGGAGAAGAGGGTAGTGCCGCGGCGCACAAGCTCACGGTCGGCGAGTTCCAGCCGCGTGCGGATGGCAAAGGCGATGCGGTCGCGGAAGCGCATGGCCGACAGGTCGGCGGCGGCCAGCGCGGCGACCATCGCGGCATCGCCCCGCGCGTGATAAGCCAGCGCAAGGTCCACCCCGCCGCGGGGGAAAAGCGCCCGGGCCAGCGCCGGGTCGATTGCGGCATCCGTGGCCGCGGCGCGCAGCGAGCGGTCGGACCAGCCGTCGAAAGGGACATGCGCCAGCGCGGCATCCAGCAGGCGGTCCTTGAGGTCCTGGGTCATGGGGCCGTTTCCTTCTGCGGTGGACAAGCGGGGTCTCCTTTGTTATAGGGCCTCCGCCTGCACAAGACAGTGCAACTCTAGCTTAGGAAGGTGGTGACAACCACATGCAGGTCAGCGTCCGCGACAACAACGTCGAACAGGCTCTCCGTGCTCTGAAGAAGAAACTTCAGCGTGAAGGGGTGTTTCGGGAAATGAAGCTCAAGCAGCATTTCGAGAAGCCCTCCGTCAAGAAGGCACGCGAACAGGCCGAAGCGGTCCGCCGTGCAAGGAAACTTGCCCGGAAGAAACTTCAGCGCGAAGGCGGTCTCTAAGACGTCCAGCGACACTGCGGCAGCGATGCCCAGGCGATCAACCCCCGCGCCCCTGGCCGGGGGTTTTTCGTTGACAATCGCCCCCCGGGGCGCGAACCGCTGGCCAGCAGGCAAGGAGCGAGTCGATGCGCAAAGTGCTGATCACGGGAAGCGCCGGGTTCATCGGGTTCCATCTGGCGCAGGCGCTTCTGAGCGAGGGGATCCGCGTCGTCGGCTATGACGGGATGACGCCCTATTACGACCCGCAACTCAAGCGGCGGCGGCACCAGATCTTGCTGCAATCACCCGGATTCACCTGCGACGAGGGGATGCTGGAGGACATGGACCGCCTGCAGGCGCTGTGCCGGGCCGAGCAGCCGGAGGTCATCGTCCACCTCGCCGCGCAGGCCGGGGTGCGCTATTCGCTGGAGAACCCGCGCGCCTATGTCGAAGCGAACCTGACCGGGACCTTCAACGTGCTGGAATGTGCGCGCGATCTGGGGGTGCGGCATCTGCTGATGGCCTCGACCTCGTCGGTCTATGGCGCGAACACCACGCTGCCGTTCCGCGAGACGGACCAGACGGATCATCCGCTGACGCTTTATGCGGCAACGAAGAAGGCGAACGAGGCGATGGCGCACAGCTATGCCCATCTGTGGAAGATCCCCACGACGATGTTCCGCTTCTTCACTGTCTACGGCCCCTGGGGGCGGCCCGACATGGCGCTGTTCCGCTTTGTCCGCGCCGGGCTGAGCGGCGAGTCGATCACGGTCTACAACCACGGCCGGATGGCGCGGGACTTCACCTATGTCGATGATCTGGTGCGCGGGGTCCGCCTGCTGATGGACGCGATCCCCGTGCAGGACGCCGCGCCGATCCCAGGCGACAGTCTCAGCCCCGTTGCCCCCTGGCGCGTGGTCAACATAGGGAACAGCACCAGCGTGCCCCTGATGGAGTTCATCGCCGAGATCGAGCGCGCCCTGGGCCGCGAGATCGCCAAGGACTTCGTCGAGATGCACAAGGGCGACGTGCCCGAGACCTGGGCGGATTGCTCGCTACTTGAGCGGCTGACGGGCTACCGGCCGCAGACCTCGGTCCGCGAGGGGGTGGCGCGGTTCGTCGAATGGTATCGGGAGTATCACCGGGCCTAGACCGCCAGCGCCGTGGTCCTGACCACCGTGCGCAGGGCGAAGGACGACTGCATCTGCCGCACGCCGGGCAGGCGCGACAGGAACTGGCGGTGGATGCGGGCGAAGTCCTCGGTATCGGCGGCCATGATCTTGAGAAGATAGTCGGCGGTCCCTGCCATCAGGTGGCACTCCAGCAGGTCGGGGACGCGGGCGACCTCGCGCTCGAAGGCGTCAAGCAGGTCCTCGGCCTGGCTTTGCAGGGTGATTTCCACGAAGACGGTGGTCATCCGGCCCATCCGCCGCGCGTCCAGCAGGGCGACATAGGCGGCGATATAGCCTTCGTCCTCCAGCCGCTGGACGCGGCGGTGGCAGGCCGAGGGCGAGAGGTTCACCTGTTCCGACAGTTCGGCATTGGTGATGCGGCCGTCCTTTTGCAGCACGGTCAGGATGCGGCGGTCCGTGGCGTCAAGATCCATGTTTCGCGCAAGATCCTTCGGGATTGGGGCGGTCTTGCGGCGGAATCTATCCCGTGGGGGCCCCTGCGTCACCCCGAATTCAAAGCATTGCCCGGAAAACCGGATCACAGTGATGTCACAGGGGACGGAAGGTCCCGATGGGAGGATCAGATGAAGATCGGTTGTCCGAAAGAGATCAAGCCGCAGGAATTCCGGGTCGGCATGACCCCGGATGCGGCGCGGGAGGCGGTGGCGCATGGCCATCAGGTGATGATCCAGGCCGGGGCGGGTCTGGGCGCGGGCTTTGCCGATGCCGACTATGCGGCGGCGGGGGCGCGGATCGTCGATACGGCTGAAGAGGTGTTCGCCGAGGCCGAGATGATCGTGAAGGTGAAGGAGCCCCAGGCGGTGGAGCGCAAGCGCCTGCGCGAGGGCCAGGTGCTGTTCACCTATCTGCACCTGGCGCCGGACCCGGAGCAGACGAAGGACCTGCTGGCCAGCGGCGCGACCTGCATCGCCTATGAGACGGTGACGGATGCCCGAGGCGGCCTGCCCCTTCTGGCGCCGATGTCCGAGGTGGCGGGGCGGCTGGCGCCCCAGGTGGGGGCCTGGACCTTGCAGAAGGCGAATGGCGGGCGCGGGGTGCTGCTGGGCGGGGTGCCCGGCGTTGCCCCGGCGAATGTGGTGATCATCGGCGGCGGCGTCGTGGGCACGGCGGCGGCGCGGGTCGCGGTCGGCATGGGCGCGCGGGTGACGGTGCTGGACCGCTCGGTCCCGCGGCTGAGCTATCTGGACGACATCTTCCACGGCAAGCTGGTCACGCAATACTCCAGCGCGGGGGCGGTGGCGGAACTGGCGCGGACGGCCGACATGGTGGTCGGCGCGGTGCTGATCCCCGGCGCGGCGGCGCCGAAGCTGATCAGCCGGGCGCAGCTGTCCGAGATGAAGCCGGGCGCGGTGCTGGTCGATGTGGCGATCGACCAGGGCGGCTGTTTCGAGACGAGCCGGGCCACCACCCATCAGGACCCGATCTATGAAGTCGACGGGATCATGCATTATTGCGTGGCGAACATGCCGGGCGCGGTGGCGCGGACCTCGACCCAGGCTTTGGGCAATGCGACGCTGCCCTTCCTGCTGGCCCTGGCGGACAAGGGCTGGAAACGGGCCTGCGCGGATGATCCGCATCTGTTGAACGGGCTGAACGTCCATGCCGGCAAGCTGACCTATGCGGCGGTGGGGACGGCGCTGGGGCTGCCGTCGATCACCGGGGCGGAAGCGCTGGCGATCTGATCCAGACCACGGCGGAAAGTTCCGGCTGAGACGTATATGGGGCATCTGACAACAGGTGCCCCATGACAATCCTAGGCTACAAACCCTCGACCCTGATCCTGTGGGGCGTGCTGGCCCTGCCCGCCTTGGGCATGATCGGCCCGCTGTTCGGCGACGATCCCAAGGCTTTCCACGGGCTGCTGCATCCCACCGGGGAATTCGCGGCGCGGTTCATGATCATCGGGATGATGGCCTCGGGCCTTCTGCTGCTGTTCCGGGGGCGACAGTGGCCGCGCTGGCTGCTGCACCACCGCCGGGACATCGAGGTGGCGGCGTTCCTGTATGCGGCGCTGCATCTGGCGGTCTACCTGATCGACCGGGGCACGCTGGAGCGCGTGCTGGAGCAACTGTCGCAGATCCGCATCTGGACCGGCTGGCTGGCCTTTGTGATCTTCGTGCCGCTGGCGGTCACGTCGAACAATGCCGCGCAACGCTGGCTGCATGCGGGCTGGAAGACGATGCAGCGCATGGCCTATCCGGCGGCGGTGCTGGTGCTGATCCACTGGGCGGCGATGAAGGACTGGGGCAGCTGGCCGCCGGCGCTGATCCATTTCGGCCCGCTGCTGGCGCTGTGGGCCTATCGGCTGTGGTACTGGTACCTGCGGCCGCGCGCCCCGGCGACGGCGTGAGGGAAAGGGCCCGCGGCCGATGCGCCGCGGGCCGTTTCCTTACTTCTTCTTCAGCTCGGCCAGGATTTCCTTGAGCAGATCGTTGTCCGAGGGGCCAGCCGGGGCGGCGGGGGCCTCGGGCTTCTTCGGCATCATCCGGTTCACGCCCTTGACGATCAGGAAAACCACCCAGGCGACGATCAGGAACTTGATGATCGCGGTGATGAAGTTGCCGTACATGAACTGGGCATCGCCAAGCCCGAAGGAAAGGCCGCTGAAATCGACGCCGCCGACGATCAGGCCGATCAGCGGGTTGATCAGGTCATCGACCAGCGAAGTGACGATGGCCGTGAAAGCCGTGCCGATGACAACACCGACCGCGAGGTCCAGCACATTACCGCGCGCGATGAACGCTTTGAATTCGTTTAACATTCCTGGTTCCCTCATGTGCCCGGCCTTGGCGGCGGGCTTTCGTGATTAAGCGGACGCGATGGTCCGGCTGCAGTATGGCACGATTTTCGCGGGTTCCGAACGGGGAATTTTCCCTGATCGAGTGTCTAAAGCCGGGTGCGGGCTTCCGCGATCCGGGCCAGCAGAGACGCCCCGATGGGGAGCGCGGCATCGTTGAAATCATAGGCCGGATTGTGCAGCGGCGGGCCGTCGCCCTGCCCCAGCAGCAGATAGGCGCCGGGGACGTGTTGCAGCATCTCGGCGAAATCCTCGCTGCCGGTCTTGGGTTCGGTGTCCAGTTCGGCGAGCCCCTCGCCGACGAGATCGGCGGCGATCCGCATCGCGGCCTCGGCCTGGACGGGGGAGTTGGTCAGCGCGGGGAAGCGGCTGGTCACCTGGACCTCGGCCCTTGCGCCGAAGCCTTCGGCGATGGCGTGGGAAAGCGCGGTCAGGCGGGTGGCGATCAGGGCGCGGGTCTCGGGGTCGAAGGTGCGGATGGTGCCGCCAAGCTGGGCGGTGTCCGGGATCACGTTGTAGGCCGAGCCCGCCAGAAGCCGGGTCACCGAGAGGATGGCGGTGCGCAGCGGGTCGACGTTGCGGCTGACGATGGTCTGGAGCGACTGGGCCAGCGCGGTGGCGGCCATGACCGGATCGATCGCGTGCTGCGGCTGGGCGCCATGCGCGCCGCGGCCGTGGAGGATGATGTCGAAACTGTCGGCGGCGGCCATCGCCACGCCGGGTTTCAGGCTGACGCGGCCCAGCGGCGCGCCGGGCCAGTTGTGCAGGGCATAGATCTCGTCGCAGGGGAAGCGGTCGAAAAGCCCCTCGGCCACCATGCGGGCAGCGCCGCCAAGGCCCTCTTCGGCGGGTTGGAAGATCAGGATCACTTCTCCGGGGAAGCTGGTCCCGGCCAGGTACTGCGCGGCGGCGAGGAGCATCGCGGTATGGCCGTCATGGCCGCAGCCGTGGAAACGGCCGGGGATGCGCGAGGCATGGGGCGCGCCGGTGGCCTCGTCCATCGGGAGCGCGTCCATGTCGGCGCGCAGGCCGATGCGGCGGCCGGGGCCGGTGCCACGGATCACGCCGACGACTCCGGTCCCGCCGATGCCGGTATGGGTCTCGATCCCCCAGGATTGCAGCCGGTCGGCGACAAGGGCGGCGGTGCGGACTTCCTGAAAGCCGATCTCGGGATGGGCGTGCAGGTCGCGGCGCAGCGCGGTCAGGTCCGGGGCGCGGGCGACGATTTCGGGGATCAGGTGCATGGCGGCGGCCCTTGCAGGAAAATGCCCCGCGAGAGGATCCCGCGGGGCAAGGCGGCTCAGGACAGGTTGATCCGCGAGGTTTCGGGCAGGGCGCGCAATGCGGCCAGCGAGCAGAGGCAGCAGGCGATCACATACCAGGCCGGGGCCAGCGGGTTGCCGGTGGCGGCGATCAGCCAGGTCACGATGAACTGCCCGAAGCCGCCGAAGACCGCCACGCCCAGGGCATAGACCAGCGACATGCCGGTGGCGCGGACCTCGACCGGGAAGATCTCGGCCGTGGTCAGGATCACCGGGGCGGCCCCGGCCGCGTTCAGCGCGCCAAGGACGACGACGACGGCAAGCAGCGTCGGCAGAGTGGGGACGGCGTTCAGGACCAGGAAGGCCGGATAGATCAGCAGGGCGATCAGCGCGTAGCTGGTGGCGATGACGACCTTGCGACCGATCCGGTCGGTCAGCGCCCCGGCCATCGGGGCTATGGCGAAGGTCACGAAGCCCGCGGTGATCCCGGCCAGCAGCGCGGTCGCGGGGTCCATGCCCAGCTGGCGGATCGCATAGGTGGACATGTACAGCACGATGACCGCATTCGCCGCCGTGCCGCCGATGATGACCGCGACGCCCACGGTGATCTTGGCCAGATGCGCCTTCAGCGCCACGGCAAGCGAGCTGACCTGACGGGTCTGTTCGCTGCTCTCGTTGGCGTGGGTTTCCTTCAGTGCGCGGCGGAGCCAAAGGCCGACGGGCACGATCATCACGCCGATGATGAAGGGCACGCGCCAGCCCCAATCCTGCACCTGTTCCGGCGTGAGCAGCGTGTTGATCGACAGCGCGAGTGCCGCCGCGATCATCACGGCGATGCCCTGGCTGGCAAGCTGCCAGCTGCCGAAGAAGCCGCGCTCGGCCGGGGGGGCGTGTTCGGCAAGAAGGGTGGTGGAGGCGCCGATCTCGCCCCCGGCCGAGAAGCCCTGGATCAGGCGGCCAAGCACGACCAGCACCGGGGCCCAGATGCCGATCTGGGCATAGGTCGGCGCAAGGCCGATCATCGCGGTACCAAGGGCCATGAGAAACAGGGTCAGGATCGTCGCGGCCTTGCGGCCCCTGCGGTCGGCGTAAGAGCCAAGGATCATCCCGCCCAAGGGCCGCAGGAAGAAGCCGACGCCGTAGGTTGCGAAGGACAGCAGCAGCTGGACCGTCGGGTCCTGCGACGGGAAGAACAGCGCGCCGATGGTGGCGGCGAAGAAGCTGTAGATGACGAAGTCGTAGAATTCGAGCGCGTTGCCGATGGTGCAGGCGGCGATGAGCCGCGCCTTGCCGGTGGCGGGGGCCGCCTGGGCCCCGATCATCGTGGTCATGTCTATCCTCCCAAACGTACACGCCCCTCCGCGTGTCGCTGGGATTGTTTGGCACTCAATACTGTTGTGTTTTGCAATTATCTTTGTTTGCGACTGTCTCTTTCGGAAACGAATGGCTGAGGCTACTGTGCCGAAAAGGAGATTTTCCATGCTCAAGGAAAGCGTCACCTACCAGCTCGCCTCGATTTCCGAGGATGCGGTCGGCGCGGCGGCGCGACTGTTCAAGGAGCGATTCGGGCTGAACGTGCATGAGCTGCGCGTGTTGCGGCTGATCGACGACCAGCCGGGGGTGACCTTCACCAGCCTGGCGCGGCAGACGAAGTTCGAACGGTCCGCGACCTCGCGCATCCTGTCGCGGCTGATCAAGCAGGGGTTGGTCCGGCGCGAAATCGACGAGGCGGACGCGCGGCATTTCCTGTTGCATGTGAGCCCGGCCGGGAAGGCGCTGCGTGACAAGGCCGATCCGTTGAGCCGCGAGATGGAGGGGCTGGTGCTGTCAGCCCTGAGCGAGGCAGAGCGGGTGGAGTTCCGGCGGCTGCTGGACAAGGTGAGCGGCTGGCTGGCGACCGGGTTCCCGACCGAAGTGAAGCGGCGCTACCCGAAGTAGTCAGCGCGGGGCGGCGGCGCGGCGCAGGCGGTCGTTGATCGCCAGGCCAAGGCCGGTTTCCGGGACCGGGGCAAAGGCGATGCGGCCCCCCGGACCGGCCAGCCGGTCGGCCTGACGCAGCGTGTCGAAGAGGCGGGCGGCGGCTTCGATCAGATCGCCGGACTCCGACAGGCTCAGCGCGCCCTTGACCGGGCCGAAGCCCACCAGAACCTCGCCCGGCTGCGCCTGGATCGCGTTCAGCCGGACCCCGGCCTCGGGCGCGTAATGCGAGGCGAGCTGGCCCGGCGCGGTGGGTTTGTGCGCGTCGCCCCCGCTGGAAAGGGGTTGGCCAAGGGCGGCCTCCAGCGCCTCGACCGGGACGCCGCCGGGGCGGAGGAGCATGGGCTCGGGGTCAGCGAGGACAATGGTGGATTCCAGGCCCACGGCGCAGGGGCCGCCGTCCAGCACGGCGGCGATGCGGCCGGAGAGGCCGTCGAGCACATGCTCCGCCCTTGTGGGCGAGACGCGGCCGGACGGATTGGCCGAGGGTGCCGCGACCGGGCCGCCGAAGGCGCGCAGGAGGCGGTGGGCCAGCGGATGCGCCGGGACGCGGATCGCGACGGTGGGCAGGCCTGCGGTGACAAGGTTCGACAGGCCAGCGTCGGCGCGCAGCGGAAGGACCAGGGTCAGCGGGCCGGGCCAGAAGGCCTGGGCCAAAGCGCGGGCCTTGGGGCCGACCTGGGCGTAGTGGTCCACGGCCGCGAGGTCGGGCAAGTGGACGATCAACGGGTTGAAGCTGGGCCGCCCCTTCGCCGCATAGATCCCGGCCACCGCCCGGTCGGACCTTGCATCGCCGCCGAGGCCATAGACCGTCTCGGTCGGGAAGGCGACCAGCTCACCTTCAGCCAGCAGGCGGGCGGCGCGGGCGATGCCGGCGTCATCGGGGGCGAGGGTCTCGGTCATCTCTGACGCAGCGTCCGGCTTGAAGGTCGGGGGGAAAGCGGTAGCGTTCGGGCCTGGGGTCCGTGCTTACGGCAGGCCCCCCGTCTTGCCAAGCCGTTGGAGACAGACATGCCCTATCGCGCCCCGGTCAGGGACCTTCGCTTCATCCTGGACCATGTGGTGGACTTCGCCCAGGTCACGGCGACCCCCCGCTTTGCCGAGGCAGGGGGCGAGATGGCGGCGGCTGTCCTGACCGAGGCCGGGCGGATCGCGACCGATGTGCTGGCCCCCCTGAACCGGGCGGGCGACAAGCACCCGGCGCGGCTGGAGAACGGGGCGGTAGTGTCGTCTCGGGGCTTTGCCGAGGGCTATCGGGCGATGGCCGAGGGCGGCTGGGTCGGCATCGCCGCGCGGCCAGAGCATGGCGGCATGGGCCTGCCGATCAGCCTGGCGCTGGCGGTGGACGACATGTTCGCGGGGGCCTGCCTGGCCTTGCAGCTGAAGCCGGTGCTGACCAAGGGCCAGATCGAGGCGCTGGAGCATCACGCGAGCGACGCGATCAAGGCGCTGTACCTGCCAAAGCTGACCTCGGGTGAATGGTCGGGGACGATGAACCTGACCGAGCCGCAGGCGGGCTCGGACGTGGGCGCCTTGCGGACGAGGGCCGAGCCGCTGGACGACGGGACCTATGCGATCAGCGGGCAGAAGATCTATATCACCTGGGGCGACAGCGATCTGGTCGCGAACGTCTGTCATCTGGTGCTGGCGCGGTTGCCGGGGGCGCCGGAGGGGACCAAGGGGATCAGCCTCTTCATGGTGCCGAAGTTCATTCCCGATACCGAGGGGCGGCTGGGAGAGCGGAACGCGCTGCGGGTGGTCAGTCTGGAGCACAAGCTGGGCATCCACGGCAGCCCGACCTGCGTGATGCAGTATGACGGGGCCAGAGGCTGGCTGGTGGGCGAGGAAAACAAGGGCATGGCGGCGATGTTCACGATGATGAACAACGCGCGGCTGGCCGTGGGCGCTCAGGGCGTGGGGATCGCCGAGGCGGCCTTGCAGCAGGCACTGGCCTATGCGGGGGACCGGCATCAGGGGGCGACCCCACTGGCGGCCGATGGCCCAATCCTGGACCATGCCGATGTGCGGCGGATGCTGGCGATGATGCGGGCCGAGGTCTTTGCCGCGCGGTCCATCGCGCTGGCCTGCGCGGTGGCGATCGACATGGCCAGCGCAACCGGCAGCGCCGACTGGCAGGCGCGGGCGGCGTTCCTGACGCCCATTGCCAAGGCGCATGGCACCGACATCGGCTGCGAGGTCGCGCATCTGGGGGTACAGGTCCACGGCGGGATGGGGTACATCGAGGAAGCCGGCGCGGCGCAGTATGCCCGCGACGTGCGGATCACCGCGATCTACGAAGGGACGAACGGGATTCAGGCGATGGACCTGGTGGGGCGCAAACTGGCGGACGGGGGCGAGGCCGCCTTCCGCCTGATCGACGAGGTCCAGCGCGGGGCCGAGGCGGCTCGGGCCTCTCTGCCGGACCTGGCGGGCGATGTCTGGCAGGCCGCCGAGGCGCTGCGCGAGGCGACCGAGGCTCTGGTCGCCCAGCCCTTGAACGACCGTTTCGCCGGGGCCGTGCCCTACCTGCGCGCCTTTGCCAGGGTGCTGGGTGGCGACGCGCATCTGAAGGCCGCGCTGGCCGATCCAGAGCGGTTGGCGCTGGCTCGGGTGATGATCCGCCGCATCCTGCCGGAGCATGGCGCCCTGCTGGCGCAGGTGCGCGAAGGCGCCGATGGTCTTTACGCGCTGCGGCCGGGGGATCTGGCGGCTTGAAGGACGGTGTAAGGCATCCGTTCGAGGCCCCGCCTGCGGAAGGCGAGGCGATCCGGGTTGCGGATGGCATCCTCTGGCTGCGCCTGCCGCTGCCGATGGCGCTGGACCATGTGAACATCTACGCGCTGGACGAGGGCCACGGATGGACCATCGTCGATGCCGGGCTGTCCTCGAAGCGGGCAAAGGCGATCTGGGAGCGGCTGCTCGCCGGGCCCTTGCACGGCAAGCCGGTTACCAGGGTGATCCTGACGCATCATCACCCCGACCATGTCGGCCTGGTCGGCTGGTTCCAGGCCCGGGGGGCCGAGCTTCTGGCGACTCGGACCGCTTGGCTTTACGCGCGGATGCTGACCCTGGACGTGCAGGAGCGCCCCTCGCCCGAGGCGCTGACCTTCTACCGCCGCGCGGGGTTGTCGGAAGAGGCGTTGGCCAAGCGCGCCGAGGAACGGCCGTTCAACTTTGCGGATATCGTCGAGCCGATGCCGCTGGGCTTCACCCGCCTGGTCGAGGGCACGCGCCTGCGCGCAGGCGGGCGGGACTGGACCGTGCGGATCGGGCACGGCCATGCGCCGGAGCATGCGACCCTGTGGTCGGACGACGGGATCGTGCTGGGCGGCGACCAGCTTCTGCCCGGCATTTCCGCCAATATCGGCGTCTATCCGACCGAGCCCGAGGCCGACCCGCTGACCGACTGGCTGGACAGTTGCCGCATGCTGGCGGCCCATGCCCGAGACGACCAGCTGTTCCTGCCGGGCCACAAACTGCCGTTTACCGGCCTGCCCTTCCGGCTGGTGCAGATGGCCGAGAACCACGAAACCGCGCTGGTCCGGCTGCTGGAGCATCTTTCGGAACCCCGCACCGCCGCCGACTGCTTCCCGCCGCTGTTCAAGCGCGAGATCGGGCCAGCGGAATTCGGGCTGGCGCTGGTCGAATCCGTTGCGCATCTCAACTGCCTCTTGCGGCGCGGGCTGGTTTCCCGTTCCCTGACCCTTGCAGGGGCCTGGGCATGGGAACGGACCAGATGACGAAGCCAACGACCAAGGCAAGGGCGCGGAAACCGGCCAAGCCGCACAGCCCCGCCCGCCGCGCGCATGACATGCTCATCGCCTATATCCGCGACTTCGAAAGCCAGCTCGATTCGGCGCAAGAGATCGCCATGGGCTTTGCCGGGAACGAGGCCGGGGTGCTGCGGATCGAGGGGATCGGCTATTACGACCCGGACATCGTCACGTTCTACGGCACCGACGACACCGGCGCAAAGACGCAGCTGGTGCAGCACGTCAGCCAGTTGTCCGTCACGCTGCGCGCGGTGTCCAAGGAAGGCGAGGAGGAACCGCCGCGCCGGATCGGGTTTCAGCTGAACAGCGGCTGGACCGGGGGCGATTCCGGCGATGCTTCGGTGTGACGCCGGGGACTGCACCGCCCCCGTGACAGGCCGGGCCGAATAGGCTATGGGGCAGGAAAGACGCATAACAAGGGAACCGGACGATGGCCGACCACCACCACGAATACCAGCACGGCTCGATGGATATCCGCGACCAGGAGAAGACCTTCGCCGGCTTCATCCGCATGTCGGTCTGGGTCACCTTGATCGTGATCGGGGTCCTCGTCTTCCTCGCCCTGGCTAACGCCTGATCCGTCACGCGGGGGTCCCCATGCTGCGCCTTGCTTTCTGCCTGGTGGCCCTTGTCGGCCTGGCCGCCTGCGGGGCCGAACCGAAGTGGGCCCCGGAGGAGCAGGTCCAGGCCGCCCGCTTCGTCGCGGACGAGCCACCGCATGTCACGCTTTACACCGTGGTGAACAAAAGCACCGGCTCGGGCGCACATTCGGCGATCCTGGTCAACGGGTCGGAACGGCTGATCTTCGACCCGGCCGGGACCTGGCACCATCCGAGGCTGCCGGAACGCAACGATGTGCATTTCGGCATGAGCGACAAGGCCCTTGCCTTCTACATCGACTACCACGCGCGCGAGACTTATGACGTGATCGAGCAGCGCGTCGAGGTGACGCCCGAGACGGCGGCGCTGGTGATGCGGCGGATCAAGGACTATGGCGCGGTGCCCAAGGCGATGTGCACCCGGGCGACCTCCAGCGTCCTGCGCGGCGTGCCGGGGTTCGAGAACCTGCCCTCGACCTGGTATCCGAAGAAACTGTCCGAGGCTTTCGGAAAGCTGCCGGGCGTGACGACGCGGAAGATCACCGACGACGACGACGACAGCAACCACGGCGTGCTGCTGGTCCAGGCGAACGGCAACCCGCTGGAGGGCTAGGGTCGGACCGGGGGAAAAATCCTTGGGGAAGGATTCTGACAAGCTTCTTGGCGCCAGGACGCCCTGCTTGCGCTTGGCGTCCGACTGTCTACGCTGACGCCGCTGCAACCTGGGAACGAAACCTTGCGCATTTTCGGGGTCATTCTGGCCGGAGGGGAAGGTCGCCGCATGGGTGGGGCCGACAAGGCCTTGTTGCCCCTGGCGGGCCGCCCGCTGATCGCCCATGTCCTCGACCGGCTGGAGCCGCAGGTCGAACGGGTGCTGATCTCGGCCAACGGCGACCCGGCGCGGTTTGTGGCGCTTGGCTGTCCGGTGGTGCCCGATGCCCGGCCACAGGGGCCGCTTTCGGGTGTGCTGGCGGCGCTGCGAGAGGCGGCAGAGAGGGGGGCGACGCATCTGGTCTCGACCCCGGTCGACACGCCCTTCCTGCCGGGCGACCTGGTGCCGCAGCTTCTGCTGGCGGGTGACGGTGGACTTGCCTTTGCGGCCGATGCCACCGGCGACCATCCGGCGACGGCGATCTGGCCCGTGGGGCTGATCCAGGCCCTGGCGGCCTTCCTGGCAGCCGGGGATGCGAAGGTGACCCGGTTTACTGCGGCACACGGGGCCGGGCGCGCCGAATTCCCCGACCCGCGCGCCTTCATGAACCTGAACACGCCCGAAGACCTGGCCCGGGCCGAGGCGATGCTGAAAGGTGCGGCATGAGGCTTTACGGCGTGATCGGCTGGAAGAATTCCGGCAAGACCAGCCTGATGGAGCGGCTGGTGGCCGATATCACCGGACGCGGGTTCTCGGTGTCCACGGTCAAGCATGTGCATCACACGGTCGATCTGGACCAGCCCGGCAAGGACACCTACCGCCATAGGGCTGCGGGGGCGCGCGAGGTCGTGCTGGCCTCGGCCGACCGTTTCGCGCTGATGGTGGAACATCGCGGGCCCGAACCCGAGCTGCCGGCGATCCTGGCGCGACTGGCCCCGGTCGATCTGGTCCTGGTCGAGGGCTACAAGCGCGACGCCCATCCCAAGGTCGAGGTCTGGCGGGCCGAGACCGGGCATCCGCTGATCCAGACCGGCGATCCCCTGGTCCGCGCGGTGGCGACCGATGCGCCGCTGCGCCTGCCGGTGCCGGTGCTGGACCTGAACGACACCCGCGCGGTGGCCGATTTCATCCTGCGCGAGGTCGGGCTTGTTTGACCGCGTGATCGTGGTCGACTGGTCGGCGGCGAACCTGCCCACCAGCCCGACCAACCGGGCCAATGCCGTCTGGATCGGCTGCCATGACGCCGAGGGCGGGGCGGAATGGCACCATCGCACCCGCGCGGCGGCCGAGGCTCAGCTGGGGACCCTGCTTGACACGGCTCGGGCGGATGGGCTGCGGGTGCTGGTCGGGTTTGATTTTGCCATGGGTTATCCGGCGGGCTTCGCCGCACGGCTGACCGGGGGCGACACGCGGGCGCTTTGGGCCTGGCTGGCGGACCGGATCACCGACGCGCCGGACAACCGGAACAACCGCTTTGCCGTGGCCGCCGCCATCAATGCCAGCTTCCCGGAAGGCCCCGGCCCGTTCTGGAGCCACCCCACGGGGCAAAGCTGGCCCGGCCTGCCCTTCCGGCGGGCGGGCATCGATTATGCCGCGCTTGGCCTGACAGAAACCCGCGCGGCCGAGGTGGCCGTGCGCGGGGCGAAAAGCCCCTGGATGCTGTTCAACCCCGGCTCGGTCGGGTCGCAAAGCCTGCTGGGCCTGCCGATGATCCATCGGCTGTCGCAGCGGCCGGACGTCGCGGTCTGGCCCTTCGATGCGCCTGAAGCGCAAGTGGTCCTGGCCGAGGTCTACCCCTCGCTGCTGGCGGGGCCGGTGGCGGTCCTCGCCAATGCGGAAGGCTTGCCAGCCGATCAGGCGCAGGTGCGGCTTCTGTCGCGGGCGCTTTTCCGTCTGGCGCAGCGCGACCGGCTGATACCCCTGTTCGAGAGCCCTCCCGAGGCGCGGGATGAGGGCTGGATCCTGGGCGCGGGCCACGCTCCGCTGCTGGCCGAGGCGCTGGCATGGGCGTGACGATCTTCCACGGGTTGCACGCGCATCTGCGGCCCGAAGCGGCCCGGCTGTACTGGGAGGCCTTCGGCGGCAAGCTGGGCCGGGTCATGGGCCCCGAGGACCGGGCGCTGGCCTTCTTCCAGCGGGTGATCCGCGCCGACCTGTGCTTCGCCGCGCTGGATGGCGAGGGCCGGCTGGTCGGCATCGCAGGCTACAAGACCCCGGCCGGGAGCTTCGCGGGGGGAAGTTGGGCCGACCTGACGGCGGTCTATGGAGCGTTCGGTGGGCGCTGGCGCGGCTGGATCCTCTGGGCGCTGAACCGGGGGGTCGACAATGACCGCTTCCTCGTCGATGGCATCTGCGTGACCCGGGCCGAACGCGGTCGGGGCATCGGCTCGCTGCTGCTCGCGGCGCTTTGCGACGAGGCGCGGGGGCTGGGGTATCCCGCGATCCGGCTGGACGTGATCGACACCAACTGGCGCGCCCGGGCGCTTTATGAACGCCACGGCTTCATAGTGGCCGGAACCGAGCGTCTGGGCCCTTTGCGCCATCTCTTCGGTTTCACCTCCTCGCTGACCATGGTGCGTCCCCTCTCGCCCGAGGCCGAGTGACGCCCCTTGCCCCAGCGGCCCGGGCCTGCCAGAATATGATCAAATCCGCCACGGAGGGCCGAGCCATGATCACCAAGCGTGAGTTCTACATCAATGGGGCCTGGGTTCCGCCACTGGCACCGCGGGATTGCCCGGTGATCGACCCTTCGACCGAAGAGGTCTGCGCGGTGATCTCGCTGGGGTCCGAGGCCGATACCGATGCGGCGGTAGCGGCGGCCAAGGCGGCGTTCCCGGCCTGGGCGGCGACGCCCCCGGCCGAGCGGCGCGCGGTCGCCGAGCGGATCCTGGAGCAGTACTACCTGCGCAAGGAGGAGATGGCCCAGGCGATCAGCCTGGAAATGGGTGCGCCCATCGACATGAGCCGCGACGACCAGGCGGAATGTCTGCCCTGGCACCTGAAGAACTTTCTGACCGCCTTCGACCATATCGAGTGGATCCGGCCCCTTGGCCCCCACGCGCCCGAAACCCGGATCGCGCTGGAGCCGATCGGGGTCGTCGGCCTGATCACGCCCTGGAACTGGCCGATGAACCAGGTCACGCTGAAGGTGATTCCGGCTCTGCTTGCGGGCTGCACCTGCGTGCTGAAACCGTCCGAGGAATCGCCGCTGTCCAGCATACTGTTTGCCGAGTTCTGCCATGACGCGGGCGTGCCTGCGGGCGTGTTCAACCTGGTGAACGGCGATGGCGCCGGGGTGGGTACGCGGCTGTCCAGCCACCCGGATGTCGAGATGATCAGCTTTACCGGCAGCACGCGCGCCGGGCGGGCGATTTCCAAGGCGGCGGCAGAGACCTTGAAACGCGTCACGCTGGAGCTGGGCGGCAAGGGCGCGAACCTGGTCTTCGCCGATGCCGATGCCCGCGCAGTCGAACGTGGCGTCCGGCACATGATGAACAACTCGGGCCAGTCCTGCAACGCGCCCTCCCGGATGCTGGTGGAACGCAGCTTCTACGACCGGGCGGTGGAGATCGCGACCGAGGTGGCGAATTCGATCAAGGTCGGGCCCGCCAGCGAGCCTGGGAACCATATCGGCCCGGTGGTGAACAAGCGCCAGTGGGAGCAGATCCAGGGCTATATCCAGAAGGGGATCGACGAGGGCGCGCGGCTGGTGGCCGGGGGTCTCGGCCTGCCGGAGGGGATGAACAAGGGCTTCTATGTCCGGCCGACGATCTTTGCCGATGTGAAGCCCGGCATGACCATCGAGCGCGAGGAAATCTTCGGGCCGGTGATGTGCATGATCCCCTTCGACACCGAGGCCGAGGCGGTCCGGATCGCCAATGACACGCCGTACGGCCTGACCAACTATGTCCAGAGCCAGGACGGCGCGCGGCGGAATCGGCTGGCGCGGCAACTCCGGGCCGGGATGGTGGAGATGAACGGCAAGTCGCGCGGTGCGGGGGCTCCGTTCGGGGGCGTCAAGGCCAGCGGCCGGGCGCGCGAAGGCGGCGTCTGGGGGATCGAGGAGTTCCTGGAGGTCAAGGCGATCTCGGGCTGGGACGTCGCGGCGGAATAAGGCACGGGCGTTGGGTGGGCGATCCGCCCACCCAACCTTGCGTCCCGCCTAGAACGGCACCGGCGCGCTGAAACTGACCCATTCCCCGGTCTGCGGATGGTGCAGGGCCAGCGTCTCGGCATGCAGCATCAGGCGGTTGTGTTCGGCCCTCGTCTCCGGGGCATAGATCTGGTCGCCCAGGATCGGATGGCCCAAAGCCAGCATATGCACCCGCAACTGGTGGCTCCGCCCGGTGTGGGGCGTCAGGCGGACGCGGGTTTCGCTGTCGTCCCGATCGATCACCTGCCAGTCGGTAACCGCAGGCCGGCCATGGGCATGGTCCACCTTCTGGCGCGGGCGATAGTCCCAGTCGCTGCCCAAAGGCAGATCGACGGTGCCGCTGTCCGGTTCCAGCCGCCCCTTCAGCCGGGCGATATAGGTCTTCTGCGCCCGGCGCTGTTCGAACTCTTGCCCCAGGAAGCCTTGCGCCTGCTTGGTCCGGGCGAAGATGATGACCCCCGAGGTGTCGCAGTCCAGCCGGTGCACCGTCAGCGCATCCCAGCGCGCGGCCTGCAGGCGGGAGACGAGGCAATCCTGTCGGTTCTCCAGCTTTCCCGGAACGGTCAGCAGGCCCGCGGGCTTGTCCACCACGATGATCGCGGCATCCTCATGCAGGATCCGCAGCGGCTCGTCCGGCGGGTCATAGGCGAAATCGGGGATCAGCGAGGGCTTATGCAATCCGGTGCCCCTTCGCGACCAACTGGTCATGCAGGTGCCGGATATGCGCCGGTCCGACCTCGCAGCAGCCGCCGATCAGGGTGGCCCCCTGCGCGACCCAGCCGAGCGCGAAATCGGCATAGCGTTCGGGCGTCAGGTCATGCCGCGCGCCATAGGCCGGGGCGCTGGTGCCATGGGTGTGCGGGGTGATCTCGGAAAAGCCGTTGGCATAGGCGCCGAAGGGCAGGCCCAGCGGCTTCAGCGCCTCCAGCGCCGCTGCCATCGCCTCGGGCATCGAGCAATTGGCAAGGACGGCATCGGCCGGGGTCTCGGCCAGGACCTCGACCAGCGCCGCCACCGGCTCGCCCGAGCGGAGCCGGGTGCCGTCGCGATCCTGGACCGAGACAGAGAGCCAGGCCGGCCGGTCGGTGGTCCGCGCACCCCGCAGCGCGCCGCGGGCGAGGTCGAGCGAGGAGATCGTCTCGATCAGGATCAGGTTGACATGGGGGGCGAGGAGGTGCGCCTTTTCGGCGTAAAGCGCCGCCGAAACCTCGACCGGCGGCGTCAGGTCGGGACGATAGCTTTCGCCCAGCGGGCCCATCGACCCGGCGATCAAGCCGCGGCCGGCGGCGGCGCGGGCCTCATGCGCTTCGGCCAGGGCACGAAGGTGCAGCGCATGGTAGAGGTGGTCGAGGCCATGCGGGATCAGCCGGTCGTGCAGGATGTTGTATGTGTTGGTGGTGGCCAGGCTGGCACCGGCGGCGAAGTAATCCTGGTGGATGTCACGCACCAGGCCGGGGTGGTCAATCATCACTCGCGTGGCCCAGAGCGGCCCCGGATCGGACCCGGCGCGTGCGACCAGTTCCTGGCCCATGCCGCCGTCAAGGAGAGTGATGGTGGTCATATCGGCTCCAACATTGCGCCTCTGCGGAGGGGTTCAGACCACCGCATCCGGTGGAGTACTTAGGCGAAGAGGACGCACAGTTTTAGTCGAATTCGTCAGACCGCGTCGTGGAAGACTTCGGCGAGCAGGGGGACAAGCCAGTCCTCATCGGCTTTGGTGAAGGCAGCCGGGGTGTCGCTGTCGAGGTCGAGGACGCCCAGGAGCGTGCCCTTCCCGTTCCAGACCGGCAGGACCAGTTCGGATTTCGTGCTGGACGAGCAGGCGATGTGGCCGGGGAAGGCCTCGACATCGGGCACGTTCTGGATCTGCCCTGTGCGGGCGGCCGCGCCGCAGACGCCGCGGCTGAAGGGGATCACCAGGCAGCCGTGGCCGCCCTGGTAGGGGCCGATCTTCAACAACTCTGGCGCGACGACGCGGTAAAAGCCTGTCCAGTCGCAAAGGGGATGGGCGTGGTGGATCTCGCAGGCGACGGTGGCCATCAGCGCGACGGTGTCGGTCTCGCCATGGGTGAGGGCGCGGATCGCCTGGGTGATGGCTGGGCGGTCGGGTTCAGTAGCCAAGGGCGCACCCGTCCTTTCTGGGGTCCGAGGCACCGACCAGCAGGTCGCCGTCGATGCGGATCGCCTGCGCCCCGCCAAGCGGGGTGTGCGGCACGACAACCTGGTGGCCCATCGCGGCCAGTTCGGCGCGGACCTGGTCGGAGTAGCCGCGTTCGACCTCCATCCCCTCGGCACCCGAGAAGCAGCGGGGGGCGTCGATCGCCTCTTGCGGGTCCATACCGTAGTCCGTGAGGTTCGAGACGAAGCGGGCGTGCCCGGTCGGCTGGTAAGCCCCGCCCATCACGCCGAAGGGCATCAGCACCTTGCCATTCTGGCGGATCATGCCGGGGATGATCGTGTGCATCGGGCGCTTGCCGCCCGCGGCCTCGTTCGGGTGGCCTTCCTGCAGCGTGAAGCCCGCGCCGCGGTTCTGGAAGTTGATCCCGAATCTGGACGAGGCAAGCCCCGCACCAAAGCCCCAGAAGATCGAATAGATCAGCGACACCGCCATCCGGTCGCGGTCGACCACGGTGATGTAGATCGTGTCGCGGTGCATCGCCTCGGTCAGCGGGGCGGCTTGCGGCATTGCCTTGCGCGGGTCGATCAGGGCGGCGAGTTTCGCGGCGGTCTCATCGCGCAGCATGTAGTCCAGGCGCGTGGTATGGTCGGGGTCGGCGATGAAGCGGTTGCGGGCGTCGTAGGCCAGTTTCGACGCCTCGGCCTCGATATGCGCGCGCTGCGTGCCGAACGGGTCCATCGACCGGATGTCAAAGTGCTTCAGGATGTTCAGCAGCAGGATCGCCGTCGCGCCCTGGCCATTCGGCGGATGCTCGACCAGTTCGACCCCCTGGTAGGCGCCCGAGACCGGGGTCGTATAATCGCAGGCAGTGGCAGCCAGATCGTCCAGCGTATGGGTCCCGCCCAGGGCCTGCAGCGAGGTGATCATGTCCTCGGCCACCTCGCCTTCGTAGAACCCCGCACGACCCTCCCTGGCGATGCGGCGCAGCACCTCGGCCTGGCCGGGGGCGCGGAAGACCTGGCCGACCTTGGGCGCCTGGCCGTTCAGCGTGTAGAAATCGCGCGCGGCGCCCTTCAGGCAGGGCAGGTCGTCGGCCCAGTCAAAGGCGACGCGGGGGGCGACGGGGATACCTTCCTCGGCATAGTGGATCGCCGGGGCAAGGATTTCCTCCAGCGACTTGAGCCCGTAATCGGCGTTGAGGCGGCAGAAGGCGTCAATGGCGCCGGGAAGCGTGACCGATTCGATGGCCTGGATCGGCATGGCGGTCAGGCCCTTCGCCCGCAGGTCTGCGGCGTTCAGTCCCATGGGCGCGCGGCCCGAGCCGTTCAGCGCGACGATCTCCTCGGCCCCTGAGGGTTTCAGCAGGACGAAGCAATCGCCGCCGATCCCGGTCATCTGCGGCTCGGCAATGTTCAACACCATCGCCCCCGCGATGGCCGCATCCGCCGCGTTCCCGCCGGATTTCAGCACCTCGATCGCGACCTGGGCCGCGATCGGATGAGACGTGGCGCAGATGCCGTTGCGGGCATAGACGGCCGAGCGGCCGGGCAGGTGTAGGTCGCGCATGAGTTCCCCCGTGTTCGCCCCCAACCCTAGGGCGGCACGAGCAGAGTGCAAGAGTGTAAGGTCGGCTGGCACCCGGACGGGTGGGGGCGGAAGATCCGGGTGCCAGCGGGGCCAAACTCCGGCCACGCGAGCAGGCTCGCCCCGGCGGGCGGCAGAAACGGGCAGGCGGTGTGGCGTTTTAGGGGCCGATCCCGACAAGTCGAGCGATCAGTCGTGCAGCGGGATGATGAAGTTCAGCCGGTTGGTCCCCCGCTGACGGCGATATTGCAGGTCGCGCGTCATGGTTCGGATCAGATGCCAGCCGAAACCGCCCTCGGGCAGTTCGACTTCGGGCAGGCGGCCTTCGGGCAGGATGCCGCCGGGCATCGGCGCGCCTTCATCGACCACCTCGCACCATAGGGCACCCGTCTGCAGCGCGACCGTCACCGCCACATGGCCGGCGCTGTCGGCATAGGCATGTTCGGCCACGTTGTTCAGCACCTCGGCCAGAACAAGCTCGACCGTGCCGCGCAAGTCCGACGCGAGGTCGGCGACCGGCGGTACCGACGTGACCCGCAAGAGCGCTGCGCGGACTGACGTCGGCTCGGCCCGGAGCACCAGGTCATGCGTGTCGGCCTGGGCGAAGGGATCAGGTGCCGGTTGCATGCGAAACGGCGATCTCGATCGACGAGTGGATGGTAAAGATCGAATCCATCCGCGTAAGGCGGAAGACCTTTTCGACCGTCGAGGTGAGCCCCGAAAGCTCCAGCGGGCGGTCGGGACCCAGCATCTTCTTCACCGCGACAATGGCGCCAAGCCCGCTGGAGTCGAGGAACTGCACCCGCGCCAGGTCAAGCACCACGCGCTGATCGCCCGTCTTGGTGATGTCGCGCATGCGTTCCTTGAACTGGATGGCGGTGGCGGCGTCGATCCGATCTTCCATCACCTCAACCGTCAGGACCTTTGGTCTGGTCTGAGTCTTCAGCTGCATCTTGGCTCCCCTGGCTGCATTTCCTGCAGGCTAGGGCCAAAGAGTTAAGCGTCAGTTGAGTTGGAAGGTCACCGGATAGCGGCCATCCTCGAAATCTCCGAAAAGATCGCAAAGATCGGGGTGATCGACGGGTTCGCCCGTCTCATCCGGGACCAGGTTCTGCTCGGAGACATAGGCCACATAATAGCTTTGGCCGTTCTCGGCGAGCAGGTGGTAGAAGGGCTGGTCCTTCGCGGGACGGCTATCCTCGGGGATGTTGTCGTACCATTCCTCGGTGTTCGAGAACATCGCATCGACATCGAAGACGACACCGCGAAACGGGTGCTTCCGATGGCGGAGCACCTGACCCAGATGGTACTTGGCGTGGGTTGTCTGCATCGCGGCCCCCATGCCGGTCTTCTACGCCGAGTGACCCGGGCTGTCCACCGGGCAGGCGCGAATCAGTGGAAACAGTCTGTGGTCCGCTAACTTACAGTTGTGCTGCTGGCGGATTTATGATCGCGATGCGGGGAGTTCCCCATTTCATCGCGTCCGACCTTGCGGTATTCTCCGGCCAAAAGAAGAACGGGCACGAGGGGCAGATGAGCAGGTTTCTCCGTGCGTCGCTTTTGGTGGCGTTCCTGGCGTCATGCGGGGGCGGCGGCAATTACTCGGCGCCAAGGCAGCTGGACGACGCATGCGCGATCATCCGCGAACGGCCGCAGTATCTGCGGGCGATGGAGCGGACCGAGCGGCGGTGGGGCATTCCGGTGCATGTGCAGATGGCGACGATCTATCAGGAGTCGAAGTTCATCGGCAATGCGCGCACCCCGCACACCTTTGCGCTTGGGGTGATTCCGATGGGACGGCAGAGCACGGCCTATGGCTACAGCCAGGCGCTGAACGGGACCTGGGAGGAGTACCAGAAAAGCGCTGGGGGCCGCCGAGCCAAGCGCGACGACATCGCGGATGCGACCGATTTCATGGGCTGGTACATGGATGAAAGCAGCCGGTCGCTGGGCATTTCCAAGGCCGATGCCGAGGCGCAATACCTGGCCTACCACGAAGGGCGCAGCGGCTTTGCCCGGCAATCCTACCTGGGCAAGCCCTGGCTGGTCGAAGTGGCCGCGCGGGTGGGTGCCAGATCCGAGATGTACCGCGAACAACTGGCCTACTGTCGCTGAGTCCAGGGCGGCGCTGATCACTGTCAGCCCGACCTTGCGTGCGGTGATATCGGTGGCGAACTTTGCGATCCGATTGACATGGCCGTCGGGGTCAAAGAGCGGATTCTAGCTGGCAAGGATCCAGATATCGCGGCCGCCCCGGGCCTTGCGGCAAAACTCGGCGCGCTTCACCTCTCCGCTTCGGAGACCGGCCCAGAAATCGGCATAGCCGGGAAGCGCGCCCTCAGCCGCAGGCATTCGATCACCGCTTGCGAGTGATCGACCATGGCGCGGATTCCCTGCGCGTCGGCCGGGGCGTTGACGCGCTGGGTCATGTCGGTAGACCAGATGATTGCCTGCACTTTCGAGACGCTGGCGATCATTGCGTCTCTCGAGGAAAGGTCAGGCGAGTCGGCTTTCTTGAAGATGTTGAGCATGGCAAGGTCCCGACGGATCATCGGACGCTAGCCGCCGCCCCCTGAAGAAAGTGTTAAGTCCCGCGGCCCTGTGGGCAGATTCGGGCTCAGTTTCCGCGTTTCCGCGTCTCGGCCGAGATGTCGAACAGGCTGGGCCCCATGCTGCCGCCCTTTTTCAGCTCGCCCAGGATCACGGTCGTCTGTGCGCCAAGGTCATCGGTGATGACCCATTGCCGCAGCTCGACCGGGTTGGCGGTGAACACCAGTTCGATAGAGCCGTATTCCGGGTTCTCGGGGTCCTGCGCGCGGACGCGGGTCGAAGTCCCGTCGTCTTCGTGCCCGACAACCATCTTCGCGCGCGAAAGGTCGATGTTCTCGGCCAGGATCAGGTTCAGCGGCGTGCGCTTCAGCGGATACTGCTCGGGCGGCTGGTTCGACTTGGCGTCGAAGATGGCGACCTGCTGGCCCCCCGCGATGACCAGGCTGCGGTCGGGCGGGGCATATTCGAACCGCACCCGGCCGGGGCGGCGGATGAAGATCTTGCCGGTCGAGATCGTCCCGTCCGAATTGACCTGGGTAAAGTCGGCCTCGACCGTCGTCAGACTGTTCAGATAGTCCGAGATCGCACCAAGCGGAATCTTCTCGGCCGCAGCCGGCAGCGGCAGGAGGAAGGCGAGCGGGGCCAGAAGGGCGAAACGACGGTTCATGCCGCGAATATAGCGGTGGCGCTGCCCGGTTGCACCCCCGGCCCGCATACATTCGCAATGACGTGCCGACTGCGTGATCGGCAGTGAGGCGCAAGGATCTGTGGATGGAGTCGCAGTGATGGGTGTATTATTCGACTTGTGCCTCATTGTGCGCAAGAAACGTGCAAACTATGCCTGCAGATCGCCGATAATCCCCAAGAAATTCCAGATCGCCAGGTTATCCTTTCTGTAACGGATTCTGGCTTGGATGGCGGATATGAAAGTCGTGGTGCTTGGCGCGGGCGTGATCGGGGTGACCTCGGCCTGGTATCTGGCAAAGGCGGGGCATGAGGTCACGGTCATCGACCGGCAGGCCGCCCCGGCGCTGGAGACCTCGTTCGCCAATGCGGGCGAGATCAGCCCCGGTTACGCCTCGCCCTGGGCGGCGCCGGGCATTCCGGTCAAGGCGATCAAATGGATGTTCCAGGAGCATGCTCCGTTGATCATCCAGCCGCGCCCGGATTGGGCGAAGATCAGCTGGATGGCCCGGATGCTGATGAACTGCACCGAGGCCGCCTATGCGGTGAACAAGAGTCGAATGGTGCGGCTGGCGGAATATTCGCGCGACTGCCTGATGGAGTTGCGTCAGGAGACGGGGATCTCGTACGACCAGCGCGAGCGCGGCACGCTGCAGCTGTTCCGCACCCAGGCGCAACTCGACCATGTGGGCGACGACCTGCGCGTGCTGCAGCAATACGAGGTGCCGTTCGAGGTGCTGGACGCCGATCAGTGCGTCGCGGCGGAACCCGGGCTGGCGGCGGCGAAGGGCAAGATCGCGGGCGGGCTGCGGCTGCCGGGGGATGAGACGGGGGACTGCTTCAAGTTCACCCAAAGCCTGTCAAGGATGGCCGAGGGGCTGGGGGTGACCTTCCGCTATGGCGTGGGGATCGACGGGCTGGAGGCCGAGGGCGGCCGGATCGTTGCGGTGCGAACCAGCGAGGGCCGGGTGACGGCGGATGCCTTCGTGGTCGCGCTGGGGTCCTACTCGCCGCAGTTGGTGGCGCCGTTCGGGATGAAGCTGCCGGTCTATCCGGTGAAGGGCTATTCGATCACCGTTCCGATCGTGGACGAGGGCCGCGCCCCGGTTTCGACGGTGATGGACGAGACCCACAAGATCGCGATCACCCGGCTGGGGGACCGGATCCGGGTGGGGGGCATGGCCGAGATCGCGGGCTTCGACCTGTCGTTGAAGGCCAAGCGGCAGGCGACGCTGACTCATTCGGTCGAGGATCTGTTCGGGGGGGCCGGGGACCAGTCGAAGGCGGCCTTCTGGTGCGGGCTGCGGCCGATGACGCCGGACGGAACGCCGGTGGTGGGGCGGTCGCCGATTTCGAACCTCTTCCTGAATACCGGGCATGGGACCCTGGGCTGGACCATGGCGGCCGGGTCGGGGCGGGTGCTGGCGGACCTCATGTCCGGCAAGCGGGCCGAGATCGAGGCGGCGGACCTGGGCTATGCCCGCTACCTTCGGGAGGGCCGCAAGGGGATGCAGGCGGGGTCTGGGGCTGCGGTCCCGGCCTGAGCGTCCACGGCGGACAGCTTCGAGGGCCTTTTTGAAACAAGGGCTTGGCTGCGGGCGTTAAGGATCTGGCAAGGATTGGCGGCGGGTCCCTGTGGGGCCCGCCGCATCGCTTTCAGACGGGCAAAAGAGCCTCTACCCGCGCGTCCGGGAAGGCGGCGCAGAGGGCGGTCACCTCGGTCCCGGATGCCATGAGGCAGGCGGCGGTCGAGAGCGCATCGGCCAGCGCGGCGGAGGGGGTGGAGATCGTGACGGACCTCCACGCCGACCGCAAAGGTGCGCCCGTGCGGGGGTCGAGGATGTGGCTCGTCTGGCCATCGCCGCCGAAGGTCATGCCGAGGGGGGCCGAGGTCGCCAGCGCCCGGTCCTGCAGGATGATCCCGCCCCCGGACGCAAGCTCCACCGGCCAGTCGCCTTCGGGCAGGGCACGCAACTCTCCGGTATCCACCAGCGCGCGGGTCAGGCCGTGGCCCGCCAGCAGCGCGGCCACGCGGTCGGCGATGTAGCCCTGCGCGATGCCGTTCAGCGTGAGCGCCATGCCGGGGCGCAGCGTGATCGCGGCGGGGTCCAACACAACGCCGTCCCAGCCGATCAGGGCG
>JBKHWC010000010.1:0-54546 GCA_046569765.1 Alphaproteobacteria bacterium
GGTGTTGCGGATGCCGTGGGCGATGGTCAGATAGATGTCCTCCATCGTGCCGCCCCAGAGCCAGTCGTCATCCAGAAGGTTGGGATAGCCCTTGCCCACCACACCGGCCGCGCCCGAGCCATGGCACTGGGCACAGTTGGTGCGGAACACCGCCGCCCCCGCACGTTCGGCATAGGCCGCAAGTTCGGGATCGCTGCCGATGGCGTTCAGGTCGGCGGCAATCAGTCGTTCCTTGATCGCGGCATTGGCCGCGTCGACGCGGGCGATCTCGGC
Organism: Alphaproteobacteria bacterium; assembly: GCA_046569765.1. GTDB lineage: Bacteria > Pseudomonadota > Alphaproteobacteria > Rhodobacterales > Rhodobacteraceae > Tabrizicola. The sequence continues at coordinate 274 of JBKHWC010000010.1, forward strand.
CGCGACATCCGCGCGGGTCGAGGCCCCCAGAAGGCCGGGCGTCGCCCGCGTGACAAGCGGCCAGGCCGGATAGGCGATCGTATAGCCGATGCCCCAGACGATGGTGGCGTAGAAGGTCCACACCCACCAGCGCGGCATGGGGTTGTTGTATTCCTCGATGCCGTCCCACTGGTGGCCTGTCGTTTCCACCTGCCGAGGCTCTTTCTTGATTGGCTTGGCACACATGGCTCAGGCCTCCTTACGACGTGTGGCAGGGTTGGCTTCCGCAGGACGGTCGTCGTTGCGGAAGATCGAAGTGGCGATATCCTCATGGGTCCGGCGGCTTCCGGGCCGGAAGGCCCAGAGGCAGATGCCCAGGAAGATCAGGGTCATGGCCAGCAGGAACCAGCTGTCGGCCAGTTGGCGCAGGAAGGAATAGGTCTCCATCTTGGCCCCCTCAGCGGTTCGCAACAGGCGTGTAGGTCGAGAAGTCGACCATCGTGCCCAGCACCTGGATATAGGCGATCAGCGCATCCGCTTCGGTCAGTTGCGGCTGACCGTCGAAGTTGCGCACGTTCACCGCATTGCCGAAGGCCGCTTCGCCATAACGCTCTTCCAGCCCCGAGGCGTCGCCCATCGGGTCGGCCTGCGCGGCGAAATCGGCCTCGGCATTGGCGATCATCTCCTCGGTGTAGGGCACGCCGACCATGGCATGCGTCTCCAGCGAGTCGCGGATGTAGCGGCCGTCGATGTCGCGATCGAAGAGGAAGCCATAGGGCGGCATCACCGATTCTGGCACGACCGACTTGGCGTTCTCGAAGTGGTCCTGGTGCCATTCATCCGAATAGCGCCCGCCCACCCGGGCCAGGTCCGGCCCGGTGCGCTTGGACCCCCACTGGAAGGGACGGTCATACATCGACTCGGCCGCCAGGCTGTAATGGCCATAGCGTTCGACCTCGTCCCGCATGGGGCGGATCATCTGGCTGTGGCAGACGTAGCAGCCTTCGCGGATGTAGATGTCGCGCCCGGCCAGTTCCAGCGGAGTATAGGGACGCACGCCCTCCACCTTCTCGATCGTGTTCTCCAGGTAGAAGAGCGGCACGATCTGCACGATGCCCCCGATGGTCACGACCAGGAAGGCCAGGACCAGAAGCAGCGTGGCATGGGTCTCGATTGCCTTGTGCTTGTCAAGGAAAGCCATTTCTTTCCCTCTCCCTTATTCGGCCGGAACGGCGTTGTTGGCATTGACCGGCGCCTTGGCCGGCTGCGCCTTCACCGTCATCCACAGGTTGTAGGCCATGATGAGAGCCCCGGCGAGGAACAGCGTTCCGCCCAGCGCACGCACCACATACATCGGGAACTTCGCGGCCACCGTGTCGGCGAAGGCGTTCACCAGGAAGCCGTTCGCATCCACTTCGCGCCACATCAGGCCCTCCATGATCCCCGTGACCCACATCGACGAGGCGTAGAGGACGATCCCGATCGTCGCGAGCCAGAAGTGCCAGCTCACCAGTTTCAGGCTGTACAGCCGCTCACGGTTCCACAGGCGCGGCACCAGGAAGTACAGCGCGCCGAAGGTGATCATGCCGTTCCAGCCCAGGGCGCCGGAATGGACGTGGCCGATGGTCCAGTCGGTGTAGTGCGACAGGCTGTTGACCGCCTTGATCGACATCATCGGCCCCTCGAAGGTCGACATGCCGTAGAAGCCTATCGACACCACCATCATGCGGATGATCGGATCGGTGCGCAGCTTGTCCCAGGCGCCCGAGAGCGTCATCAGGCCGTTGATCATGCCACCCCAGGACGGCATCCACAGGATGATCGAGAACACCATACCCAGCGTCGAGGCCCAGTCGGGCAGCGCGGTGTAATGCAGGTGGTGCGGACCGGCCCAGATATACAGGAAGATCAGCGCCCAGAAGTGGATGATCGACAGCTTGTAGCTGTAGACGGGACGCTCGGCCTGCTTCGGGACGAAGTAGTACATCATCCCCAGGAAGCCCGCGGTCAGGAAGAAGCCCACCGCGTTGTGGCCATACCACCACTGGATCATCGCATCCTGCACGCCGGCGGTCATCTGGACCGAGGTCGAGCCGAAGATCGAGACCGGGATCGCCATGTTGTTCACGACATGGAGCATCGCGATCGTCACGATGAACGACAGGTAGAACCAGTTCGCGACGTAGATATGGGGCTCCTTGCGCTTCAACAGCGTGCCCATGAAGACAAGCAGATAGGCCACCCAGACAACGGTGAGCAGCCAGTCGACATACCACACCGGCTCGGCATATTCCTTGGACTGCGTGCCGCCCAGAACATAGCCCGACGCCGCCAGCACGATGACCAGCTGCCAGCCCCAGAATACGAACCAGCCCAGGCCGCCGCCCCAAAGCCGCGCCGCGCTGGTGCGCTGCACGACGTAGAAGGACGACATGATCAGCGCGTTGCCGCCAAAGGCGAAGATCACCGCGCTGGTGTGCAGCGGACGCAGACGGCCGAAGTTGCCATAGCCCTGCAGCCAGTCAAAGTTCAGCTGCGGATAGGCCAGCTGGAAGGCGATGATGACGCCCACCAGAAAGCCCACCACGCCCCAGAAGGTCGTCGCGATGGCACCGGCCCGGATCACGCCGTCCATGTATTCATGGCGCAGGTCCGGTTTGGGATCCCCCGCCGTCCGCAAGATCCAGAGAAAGGCGATGCTGGCGGCCAGCATCACCATGATCGCGTTGACCTGATAGGCCAGGTCCCGGGCGTAGTTGGCCGCGATCGCGGCACAGACCGCGACGAGGCCAAGCCCTGCCAGTTTGAGGTAATCCCACATTCTTTGTCCCTTCGTCCTGTCTGTCCGCCGGATCCGAACGCGATTCGGACCACGGGCGGGCATTTCGACAGCCTCCTTCTGCTTCGCCCCGCCACAAGGCGACATGATCTGAATCAATTCGCTGCCGCAGGGCGCTTGACTTGAGTCAATGCGGTGACAGACCGTGGCGGCAAGACTGCAGCATCAATAATGGGAGATCCTCCATGGCCTACAAATCGCTTCTCACCGTCGCGGCCTCGCCCGAAGGGCTATTGGTGCCGGTCTCTGCCGCCGCCCAGATCGCCATACGGCTGGACGCGCATCTCGATGCGCTTGCCCTGGGGGTCGACCGGACCCTGGTCGGCTATTCCTATGTCGGCTCGGGCGCGGTGATGATTGCCGCGGCGATGGAACGGGCCGAGGCCGACGCGCGCGAGGCCGAGGCCGCGCTCAACGCCGCGCTCGGCGCACAGTCGCCCGACCTGCGCTATGCGGTGGAATCGGTCGTGACCCAGCTGGGCGCCGTGACCGATGTCGTCGCCGCCCGGGCGCGCTATTCCGACCTCGTGGTCCTGCCGCTGCCCTATGGCAAATCCCGCGGGGTCGAGGATGAGGCCCTGACCGAGGCCGCCCTGTTCGAGGGCATGGCCCCCGTCCTGGTCGTGCCGGAAAGCGGGATGAAGAATTCGGACCCCCGCCGCATCGTGATCGCCTGGAACCAGAGCCGCGAGGCGCTGGTCGCCGTCCGCCGCGCGATGCCCTTTCTGAAACGCGCCGAGAACGTGCAGATCGTCGTGATCGATCCGCCGACCCATGGGCCGGAACGGTCGGACCCGGGCGGGCTCTTGTGCCAGCTCCTCGTCCGCCATGGCGTCCGGGCCGAGGTGACGGTCCTGGCCAAGTCGCTGCCCCGTGTCTCGGACGTGCTGGCGCGGCATATCCGCGATGTGGATGCCGAGATGCTGGTAATGGGGGCCTATGGCCACTCCCGCTTCCGCGAGGCGATCATGGGCGGGGCGACCCGCGACATGCTGGAAAACGCGGAAATCCCGGTCTTCCTGGCGCACTAGGGCCCTTGGACCGGCGGGGCGCAAGCAACGCCGATCCCTGCCTTGGCACCGCCGATCCCGCAAGATTCCTTTGGGGAGGAAAGGCTCGTGGCCGTCAACAGCACTCTGGTCCAGTTCGTCCACGATGCGCTCTCTGCCGGGCGATCGCGTGACGATATCCGCAGTGCCCTGATCGATGCTGGCTGGTCACAACCGGAAATCGCCGAGTCGCTCTCTGCCTTCGCAGCGACCGATTTCACCCCGCCGGTTCCGCGTCCGCGCCCGCATCTGACAGCGCGCGACACATTCATCCACCTGATCCTGTTCTCCAGCCTGGGCTTCGTTGCCTTCAACCTGGTCAGCCTTGTCCACGGAATCCTGGACCTTACCCTGCCAGATCCCACCGCAAGCGGCTGGGAGGAAAGCTACGCAACAGACAGCATCCGCTGGTCGATAGCCGCGCTGGTGGTCGCGACGCCGGTCTATGTCTGGATGTCGCTTGTCGTACACCGCCAGATCCGCAAGGACAGCGGCCACCGCCGGTCGTCTGCGCGCAAGTGGCTGACCTATATGGCTCTTTTCGTCGCCGCCTTGGTGTTCCTGGGGGACATCACCTATGTGATCTACAGCTTTCTGACCGGCGAGGCCACCTTGCGCTTCCTGCTCAAGGCCGCAGTTGTCGCCTGTGTCAGCGGCGCGGTCTTCTGGTTCTATCTGCGCGACATCGAAGAGCAGGCAGATGAACGCTAGGCTTTTCCTGCCTGCGACCGTCGCGGCCGTTGTCGCCGCGGTCATCGTCGGTCTGCTGATCGTCGGGGGGCCTTTTGAAGGTCGGCGCGAGGCGTTCGACGGCAAACGCTACGACGAACTGGGCCTGCTGGCCCGGGCGCTTCTCTGCGCGGACAAGGGCCACCGCTATGGCGCCACCTTGCCTGAAGAGCTGACGGTGGAAACGCTGCGGGTGCACTGCAGCACTGCCGGGATCACGGAAGACGAGCTGACCGATGACGAAACCGGGCTGCCCTATGTCTATCAGGTGAAGGACGGTCAGGATTTTTCTGTCTGCGCCACCTTTTACGATGCAGAGCGCACGCTGCGGCTCAACCAGCAGGCTTGGTATGGCGCAACCTTCAATGCGGAAACGGGCTGCGCATCCGGCGTGTTCCGCTGATGCGAAAAGCCGAATTACCCCCGTTGGACTCGGGCCACCGTGCCCCGACGATCAGCGCGCCGTCGCTGTATGATCCGGCACCCTGATTTTCCCTTCGCTGACGGGCACCGCGCTGCCGGCGATCCGCACCTCAGCCAGCCTGCCCCCGGCGACCGCTGCGGCCATCCCGATCACGCTTGGCCGCCCCATTTCCACCCCCTGGTGCAGGGTCAGCCGCGTCTCGCCCTCGGGCAAGGCCCCGCTGGCCAACATCTGCGCCGCCAGGATCGCGCTGGCCGAGCCGGTCGCCGGGTCCTCGGGGATGCCCGCCGTGGGCGAGAACATCCGGGCGCGGAAGTCGCAGTCTTCGCCGGGCGTGTACAGGTAGATGCTGTCCACCCCCGCCGCCTGCATCTGTGCCGACCACTGCGGCTGGATCGGCCGGGCGCGCCCCAGCGCCTCCAGGCTCGCGACGGGCGCATAAAGGAACCGCGGCCCGCCCTGCCAGAGGCCGGGACGATGCGCACCGAAACCGATCTCCTCCGCCGTCAATCCCAGCGCCGCCGCCAACCGCGCGGGGGCCAGAGCGCCGTCCCGGTCCGGGGCATCGGTCACGCCATGCGGGACGACCGGGGCCACGAACTCGGCCCGGACCTTGTCGCCCTGCCGGGTGACGCGGACCGGGACCAGCCCGGCCTCTTCCTCCAGAACAAGGGCGCGGTCGAAGTCGCCCTCACCCATCGCAGTGGCGAGATGGATCGCACAGCCGATGGTCGGGTGCCCGGCAAAGGGGATCTCGGCCGTGGGAAAGAAGATGCGCACCCGCGCGGTATGCGCCGGGTCGCGCGGGGCCATGACGAAGATCGTCTCGGACAAGTTGAACTCGCGCGCGAGGGTCTGCATCTGCGCCGGGCTCAGTCCGTCGGCCCCCAGGACGATGGCCAGGGGGTTGCCTGCGAAGGGCCGGTCGGTGAAGACATCGCAGGTGTGGAAGGTCAGCATGGCCATGCGGAAAACCTTTCAAAAGTATGAACGGCCACAACCAAGCCCTTGATACCTTTGGCTTTCCGGATCTTGTCCACTGTGGACAGCCTAGACCAGCATCCCGCCGTCGGTATCGTCCCCGGCCTCTTCCAAGAGCCGGTCGAGGTCCGGGATGCTGACGTGGCGGTTCCCCTCCAGCGTGATGACCCCGTCCTTCTTCAGGGCGCTGATCTGTCGGCTGACCGTCTCGAGGGTGAGGCCCAGATAGTCCGCCATCTCCTCCCGGGTGAGGGGGAGGTCGACGGAAATCTGGCCCGAGGTCTTCTTCTTGTGCAGGGCCGCCTCACGCCGGGCGATGATCGAGATCAGCGAGGCGATCTTCTCCCGCGCCGTCTTGCGACCGAGGAGCAGCATCCACTCCCGCGCGGCATCCAGTTCGTCCAGCGTCATCTCCAGCAGCCGCTGGGCGATGTGGGGTGTCTCGGCGATCAGCGTCTCGAACGGCTTCTTGCGGAAGCAGCACATGACCACATCCGTCGTCGCGGTGACGTCATATGCGGCCGTCGCGCGGCCGGGGCGGCCGACGAAATCCGACGGCAAGAGAAGGCCCACCATCTGCCGCCGCCCGTCCTCCATCGTCTGGGTCAGGCTGGCGATGCCCGAAACAACCGAGCCGACAAACTCCATCCGGTCGCCGGACCAGATGATGGTCTGGCCCGCCTGGAAGCTGCGGTAGTACTTGACCTGCTCCAGCTGGGCGAGCTCATCCGTTTCGCAGCGGGCACAGACCGCCCGGTGCCGGATGGGGCAATCGCTGCACTGGATATGCACGAAGTGGTCCTGCATCCGGTGTTCCACAAGGTTGATCTGCGTCAAGGTGACGAGGGGCGCAGCTGATAGTGTATCCGCATGAGCCACGATCCGCAACTCGCCCGCCTGGGGCTTTTCGACGCGCGCGTACCAAGGTACACCTCGTATCCGACCGCGCCGCATTTCGGTGCGTCCGTCGGGCCGGAGGCCTTCGTGGAATGGATCGAGTCCATCCCGGAAGGCAGCCCGATCTCGCTCTATGTCCACGTCCCCTTCTGCCGCCGCCTCTGCTGGTTCTGCGCCTGCCGGACGCAAGGCACCGCGACGAACGAGCCGGTGAACGCCTATGTCGAGACGCTGGAGGCCGAGCTTGCCCTGCTCGCCCGCCACCTGCCGCGAGGGGTCAGCCTGTCTCGGCTGCATTGGGGCGGGGGTACGCCGACGCTGCTGGATTCCGACCGGATCAACCGCCTGGCCGAGGCGATCTTCAAGGTCGCGCCAATGGCCGAGGGGGGCGAGTTCTCGGTCGAGATCGACCCGAACGAAATCGACGATCCCCGGCTGGACGCGCTGGCGGCGGCGGGGATGAATCGGGCCTCGATCGGGGTGCAGGACTTCGACCCGATGATCCAGGCCGCGATCGGGCGCGAGCAGGGCTATGCCCTGACCCGCGACGTGGTGGAACGGATCCGTGACCGGGGCATCACCAGCCTGAACGCCGATATTCTGTACGGACTGCCGCACCAGACCGGCCCGCGCATCGCGGATTCGGTGCAGAAGCTGCTGACCCTGTCCCCCGACCGCGTGGCCCTCTACGGCTACGCCCATGTGCCGTGGATGAGCCGGCGGCAGCAGATGATCCCTTCGGACGCGATGCCCACCCCGCAGGAGCGGCTGGCCCTGTTCGAGACCGCGCGCCAGCTGTTCGTCTGGGACGGCTACCGTGAGATCGGGATCGACCATTTCGCCAAGCCCGAGGATGGGATGGCGCGCGCCCAGGCGGCCGGGCGGTTGCGGCGGAACTTCCAGGGCTATACCGACGATACGTCGCCGGTGCTGATCGGGGTCGGGGCCTCGTCCATCAGCCGCTTCCCGCAGGGCTTCGCACAGAACGCCTCGGCGACGGCGGCGCATGTGAAAGCGATCCGCGAGGGGCAGTTCTCGGTCCACAAGGGCCACCGCTTCAGTGGAGAGGACAAACTGCGGGCGCGGATCATCGAGGCGCTGATGTGCGACTTTGCCGTCCGGCGTGAGGAATTGCTGACAGACTTCGCCACCACCGACACGCGGCTGGACGCGCTGTTCGGGGCCGCAAAGGCGGTGTTCGGCGACATGGTGCGGGTGACGGAAGAGGGGTTCTTCATCCCCGAACGCGCCCGGCCGCTGACCAGGATGATCGCCCGCGCCTTCGATGCCTATGACAGCGCCCAGGCGCGCCATTCGTCGGCGGTGTGAGGGCCAAATTTCTTAAGCAAGAAATTTGACAAAATCCTTGCTGAAGGATTTTGGGTCCAGGGCGGTCCGGTCAGCCCCGTTCCAGGCGGGTGAGCAGGTCGATCTGGCGCGGCAGGCAGACCGTGCGCAAGTCATACCGCTCTCGCGCCGTCTTCCGGGCGGTCTCACGCATGTCCAGATAGGCCTCGGGGCGGGCGAGTGCGTCAGCCAGGGCCGCGGACCAGCCCTTTACATCAAAGAAATCGACCAGCCTCCCATTGACGCCATCCTGGATCACCTCGGCCACCGGCGGGGTGTTCGAGCCGATGACCAGCGTCCCGGCGGCCAGGGTTTCGACCATCGACCAGGACAGGACGAAGGGATAGGTCAGATAGGCATGCACACGGCTGACATGGATCAGGTCGACCAGCCTGTCATAGGGCACCCGGCCCACGAAATGCACGCGCGACAGGTCGAGGCGATCGCGCACCTCGTTCAGGAAGATCTCTTTCCAGCTGCCACCGTCCTTGGGCGGCTGGCCATAGCTGACCTCGTTCCCGCCGACGATCACCACCTGCGCCTGCGGTCGGGCGGCCAGCACATCAGGCAGGGCGCGCATGAAGACGTGGTAACCGCGATAGGGTTCGAGGTTGCGGTTGACGAAGGTCAGCACCTCGTCGCCCGGAGCCAGGGTGCGACCGTCCGGCAGGGTGAAACGGGCCTGCGGGTTCGGCGCGAGGCGATCACAGTCCACGCCGTCGAAGATGACCTCGATGTTCCGGCGCAGAAGCGGCGGGTGGCTTTCCGCCTGCCAGCGCGTGGGAGAGAGGCCCTGGTCGGCGTGGACCAGCGCCTGGCCCAGATGGGTGGCGCGGCCCTGGGCGATCATCACCTGGTCAAAGTTGTTCGCCTGAAACTCGGGGTCAAAGCCGGTATCGCCGCCCCTGCCACGATAGTAGAACTCGGCAAAGATCAGAAGCCGCGCCTCGGGCCAGACTTCCTTCAGGAACAGCGTCTCGCCCCAGCCGGAATGGCCGTAGATCACGTCGGGCACATAGCCCTGGGCGCGGAGCCGTTGGGCGAAGCGCGCGACGACGACGCCCCGGTCGCTCATCGTGGTGTAGTTGCGGCCAAGGCGGGTCTGGGCAGGATCGACCTCGGGCGGGCTGTACTTATACCGCAGAAGCGGCACGGTCGAAGGGTTGGTGTTGGCCGCGTCGGTGATCGCGCGCACGTCATGGCCCCGGCGCTGCATCTCGGGCGCGAGATGCAGGAACTGGCCGGGAAAGTTCTGGTGGACGAAAAGGAGCTTCAAGGGTCAAGGTCCGAAGGCAGCTGCCATCAGAGCCTTGGTATAGTCGGATGAAGGTCGGGTGAACACGGTCTCGACATCGCCGGATTCGACGATGTCGCCGGCCCGCATCACCATGACCTGATGCGCCATGGCCCTGATCACCCGCAGGTCATGGCTGATGAAGATATAGGCCAAACCCCATTTCCGCTGCAGCTCGCGCAGAAGCTGGACGATCTGGACCTGCACCGTCATGTCCAGCGCCGAGGTGGGTTCGTCCAACACCACCAGTTTCGGCCGCAGGATCATCGCGCGGGCAATGGCAATGCGCTGGCGCTGGCCGCCTGAGAATTCGTGCGGGTAGCGGCCCATCGTGGCGGGGTCGAGGCCGACCTCGCGCATGATCTCGGCCACCATCTCGGTCCGGTTGCGGCCGGGTTCGACGCCGTGGACACCCAGCCCCTCGGCGATGATCTGCTCGACCGTCATGCGGGGCGAGAGGCTGCCGTAGGGGTCCTGGAACACGACCTGCATCTCGCGCCGCAGCGCGCGGAGGGCGGCGCCGGTGCGGTCGCGCAGGTCGCGGCCCAGGAAGGCCACCGTCCCGTCCGAGGGGATCAGCCGCAGGATTCCCAGCGCCAGCGTCGTCTTGCCCGAGCCGCTTTCGCCGACGATGCCCAAAGTCTCCCCGGCGCGGACGGTCAGGGTCGCGTCGTTGACTGCCTTCACATGCCCCACGGTACGGCGAAGAAGGCCCTTTTCGATCGGGAACCAGACGCGCAGATGGTCGGTCCGCACGACTTCCGCCGCATCCGCAGGGACCGGGTCGGGGCCGCCCTTCTGTTCGGCGGCCAGCAGTTTCTGCGTATAGGGATGCCGGGGATCGGCGAAGATCTCGTCCGTCGGTCCCTGTTCCACGATCTCGCCGCCCTGCATGACGCAGACCCGGTCGGCGATGCGGCGGACGATGCCGAGGTCATGCGTGATGAACAGAAGGCTGAGCCCCTCGGTCCGTTTCAGATCGGCCAGAAGGTCGAGGATCTGCGCCTGGATGGTCACGTCCAGCGCGGTGGTGGGCTCGTCGGCGACCAGGAGTTCGGGGCCGTTGGCCAGCGCCATGGCGATCATCACCCGCTGGCGCTGCCCGCCGGAAAGCTGGTGCGGATAGGCGCCCAGGCGGCTTTCGGCGTCGCGGATGCCGACCTTGCCCAGAAGCTCGATAATCCGCCCCCGCGCCTTGTCGCCGGTCAGGCCCTGGTGGAGGGCAAGGCTTTCGGCCAGCTGCTTTTCGATCGTGTGCAGCGGGTTCAGGCTGGTCATCGGCTCCTGGAAGATGAAGCTGATGTCGTTGCCCCGGACCTTGCGCAGCGCGCGTTCGTCGGCCCCGACCATCTGCGTCCCGCGATAGGTGACCGAGCCCGAGACGGTCGCATTGTCGCCCAGAAGGCCCACGGTCGACAGCGCCGTCACCGACTTGCCCGAGCCGCTTTCGCCGACCAGCGCCACGGTCTCGCCCTTCGAGACCGAGAAGCTCACACCCTTGACCGCCTGGATGATCCGGCCGTCCTGGCTGAAGCTGACTTTCAGGTCGCGGACCTCAAGCACGCTCATCTGAAGGTCTTTCGCGGGTCGAAGGCATCGCGCACGCCCTCGAAGATGAAGACCAGAAGCGACAGCATGATGGCGAAGGTGAAGAAGGACACGAAGGCCAGATGCGGCGATTGCAGGTTCTGCTGCGCCTGCCGCGAAAGCTGGCCGAGGGAGGGCGAGCTGGAGGGCAGGCCGAAGCCAAGGTAGTCGAGCATGGCAAGCGAGCCGATGGTCCCGGTGATGATGAAGGGCAGCATGGTCAGCGTGGCGACCATCGCGTTGGGCAGCAGGTGGCGAAACATGATCTGGAGGTCAGGCACGCCCAAGGCGCGGGCGGCGCGGACATATTCGAAGTTGCGGGCGCGCAGGAACTCGGCCCGGACGACGCCCACAAGCGCGGTCCAGCCGAAGACCACCATCAGAAGGACCATCAGCCAGAAACTTTTCGACCAGACGGCGGTGACGATGATGATGACGTAAAGCGTGGGGACCGAGGACCAGAGCTCGATCACCCGCTGGAAGATCAGGTCCGTCCGGCCGCCGAAATAGCCCTGCACCGCCCCGGCTGCGATGCCGATGATCGACGTCAGCGCCGTGACGATCAGCGCGAAGGTGACCGAGAGGCGGAAACCGTAGATCACCCGCGCGGCCACGTCGCGGCTGGTGTCGTCGGTGCCCAGCCAGTTCTGCGCCGTCGGCGGGCCGGGGGCCACACCGCCGGTGTCGACGATGGAGTTGTAGCTGTAGGGGATCGGCGGCCACAGGATCCAGCCCCTGTTCACAGGCTCACCCGCTGCCGTCCCCGTCTCTTGCACTTCGGCGATGATCCCTTCGGGGTCGTCCCAGCAGTCCAGCGAACCGGCGGCAACGATCAGACATTGCACCTCGACGGTGGAATACTTGGCCTCGGTCCGCAGGTCGCCGCCGAAGGCCGTTTCGGGGTAGAAGCTGAAGACAGGCGTGTAGAATTCGCCGTTGTGGCGGACAAGGATCGGGCGGTCGTTGGCGATCAGCTCGGCGCAAAGCGACAGGCCGTAGAGGACCAGGAAGATCCACAGCGACCAATAGGCGCGCCGGTTCGCCTTGAAGTTCCGCCAGCGGCGCTGGTTCAGGGGCGACAGCGCCATCAGCCGCGCCTTTCAAAGTCGATGCGCGGATCGACCAGCACATACATGAGGTCGGACAGGATGCCGACCACCAGCCCGATCAGCCCGAAGGCGAAGAGCGTGCCGAAGATCACCGGATAGTCGCGCTCGACCGCCGACCGATAGCCAAGCTGGCCCAGCCCATCGAGTGAGAAGATGAACTCGATGATCAGGCTGGATCCGAAGAACACGCCCAGGAACAGGCCAGGGAAGCCCGCGATCACGATCAGCATCGCGTTGCGGAAGACATGGCCATAAAGGACGCGCGCCTCGGAAAGGCCCTTGGCGCGGGCGGTCATGACGTAGTGCTTCTTGATCTCGTCGAGGAAGCTGTTCTTCGTCAGCAGCGTCAGCGTGGCAAAGGCGCTGATCAGCTGCGCCGTCACCGGAAGGACGATGTGCCAGAGGTAATCGGTGATCTTCTGGTACCAGGGGAAGTTCTCCCACCCGTCCGAGGTCAGGCCGCGGAGGGGGAACCACTGGAAATAGCTGCCCCCGGCAAAGACCACCATCAGCATGATCGCGAACAAAAAGCCGGGGATCGCATAGGCCGCGATGATGATGCCGCTGGTCCAGGTGTCAAAGCTGGATCCGTCGCGCACCGCCTTGCGGATACCCAGCGGGATCGAGACCAGATAGGCGATCAGAGTCGACCAGAGGCCCAGCGTGATCGAGACGGGCATCTTCTCCAGCACGAGATCGACCACCGAAATCGAGCGGAAGTAGCTCTCGCCGAAGTCGAAGGTCAGGTAGTTCCCCATCATGATGAAGAAGCGTTCGATGGCGGGGATCTGTTCTTTCCGACATTCCTCGGCGGTCAGGCTGGGGGTGCCGGTGAAGCCTTCGTCGCAGACGATCCGGGCAAAGCCGAACTGGACCTCCAGCTTGGCCAGGAATTCCGGGGGCAGGCCCCGCGCGCCGACATAGCCGCTGTCCTGATCCTCGGTCCCCGCATCCGAGGTCCCGCTGAGCGCGGCGATGGAATCCCCTTCGCCCTCGATCCGGGCCTGGATCTGGTCGATCGGCCCGCCGGGGACGAATTGGGTCAGCGCGAAGTTGATCAGCATGACCCCGAACAGCGTCGGGATCACCAGAAGCAACCGGCGGAGGATATAGGCGCCCAAGTGCTTGCCTGCCTGTTATTTCAGGGCGCCTGCTGCCTTCAGCGCCTCGGCTTTTTCGGCGTTGTACCACCAGAGCGATTCGACGCCAAGCGCATAGGGCGGGATCACCTCGGGGTGATCGTAGATGTCGTAATAGGCGACCCAGTGCTCCGCCTTGTACCACTGCGGGATCCAGTACCCCTCGGCCCGCAGGGCGCGGTCCAGCGCCTTGGTGGCGACGGTCAGCTCCTCTCGCGAGTCGGTGGCCATCACCACGTCGATCAGCTTGTCGACGGCCGGGCTTTTCAGGCCCGCAAGGTTGAAGACCGAAATATCCGCCGTGGCCGAGCCGTAATACTGCTTCAGCTCTGGCCCCGAGAAATAGGACGAGCGCAGGTTGTCGGTCACGATGTCGAAATCGTACTGCGGGTTGCGGGTGCGGGCCTCGTACTGGGCGGGGTCGACGTTTTCCAGCCGGGCGTCGATGCCAAGCGCGGTCAGGTTTTCCACGAATGGGGTGATGATCCGGTCGAACTGCGGGCTGGCGTTCAGGAACTCCAACGTCAGGACCTGCCCGGCCGCGTTCCGCCGCTTGCCGTCGTCGCCCACGGTCCAGCCCGCCTCGTCCAGAAGGGCGCTGGCCGCGCGCAGGTTCTTGCGGTCCAGCTGCCGCTCGCCGCTGGTGGGGGCCATCACCGCCGGGTCGGTCAGGATCGAGGCAGGCAGCAGCCCCTCGTCCACCAGGGGTTGCAGGATCGCCACCTCTTCCGGCGAGGGCATCCCGGTCGCAGCCATCTCGGTGTTCTCCCAGACCGAGTTGATGCGGCTGTAAAGCCCGTAGAACAGCGTCTGGTTCGACCATTCGAAGTTGAACATCAGCGCGATGGCCTGCCGGACCCTGGGGTCTTGCCAGGTCTCGCGCCGCAGGTTGAAGACGAAGCCCTGGCCGTTGGCCTTGGCCCCGCTGGGCAGGGCGTCCTTCTTCACATGACCGGCGGTCACGGCGGGGAAGTTGTAGGATTCGGCCCAGGTCTTGGATGAGTTCTCGATCCGCAGGTGGTAGACGCCAGCCTTGAACCCCTCGAACGCAGCGTTGCCATCTGCGAAGTATTCGTAGCGCAGCGTGTCGAAGTTGTTCTGCCCGATGTTGATCGGCAGGTCCTTCCCCCAGTAATCCGGGTTGCGCCGGTAGGTGATGCTGCGACCGATGTCCATCTTGTCGAACATGTAGGGCCCGGTCCCGAGATGCGGGATGATCGAGCTTTCCTCCAGATCCAGCTTGTGCTTCTCGAAATAGGCGCGGGAAAAGATCGGCAGGCCGCCGACGGATTCCGGCAGGTCGCGGGTCGGGATTCCGGCGCGGAAGGTGAACTTGACGCGGTGGGGGTCCAACACCTCGACCTTTTCGACCTGCTCGTTCAGCACCGTTCGAAAGTCGCTCAGGCCCTTGTCGCGGAAGGTCTCGAAGGAAAACAGCACGTCATCGGCGGTCAGCGGGGTGCCGTCCGAGAATTTCACCTCGGGCCGCAGGTTGAAGATGACCCACGAGCGGTCCTCGGGATATTCCATCGTCGTGCACATCAGGCAGTAGCTGGCCCCGATCTCGTCCGCGACGCCGGTCAGGATCGATTCCATCATGATGGTGGACCCGATCGCCCCCACACCCTTGACCGAGAACGGGTTGAGACTGTCGAAGGTGCCCTGCATCCATTGCGAAAGCTCACCGCCCTTGGGGGCGTCGGGGTTGACGTAGGGCAGATGGGCGAAGTCTGCCGGCAGTTTCAGGTCGCCGAAGGTGGAAATCCCGTGCGAGGTGATGACCGTTTCCGCGCGGGCGGACAGCGCTGTCGCGGCGAGGGCCAGGATCAGCGTTCCGGTCGCGACCAGCGCGCCCACACCCGTCCGCCGCACCGCACGCGCCCGTGCCACCGCCGGTCTTGCCTGTCGCATCGGCCAAAACTCCCCCTGTGTCAGTCTGCCTTATTCTTTGATGCTATTTCGCGCTTTGTCGAGCCAACACGCCGCCACGGTTCCGCGCATTTGCGTGATTGGACCCGCATCTGCCTACCGGGAAGGCAGGCCCTAGCGCAGGCGGAACACGGCAGAGTCCCCTGCCCCGCGATCCACGGTAAAGCGCATCCGCTCGCCCCCCTCCGCCTCGACCAGCTGGCAGTTGTATTCGATCTCCATCCCGCTCCAGTCCATCTCGCGGCAGAAATAGCCGTCCTGCCAGGACCAGTTGCCCGTGATCTCCCACCCCAGGGCCGAGCCCTTGATGCTGCCGTCGGGCAGGACGTTGATCGACAGGTTGTACAGCCCGATCCGCAGGACACGGTCCTTGACCAGGTCAAGGAACTTTCCCTGATCGCGGACCGGCTCGAAATCGTTCGCGGCGGCAAGGGCGGGGGTTGCAAGCAGGGACAGGATGAAAAGCAGGCGCGACATGACGTCCTCCGGGCACCAGACAAGCCTTTTACGCCGCCTGCCGCCCGCTGGATGAGTCAGATGCCCAGCACATCCATCATGTCGTATTGACCGGGCTTCTTGCCCTGGCCCCAGATGGCGGCCTTCAGCGCCCCCCGGGCAAAGATCGCGCGGTCGGTGGCCAGGTGGCGCAGGACAATGCGTTCGCCCTCACCGGCGAAGATCACGTCATGCTCGCCCACGATATCGCCGCCCCGGACCGCCGAGAAGCCGATGGTCCCCCGTTCACGCGCGCCGGTGATGCCGTCGCGGCCCGAGACGCGGGCGTCCTCCAGCCGGACCCCGCGCCCGTCGGCGGCGGCCTGGCCCAGCATCAGCGCCGTGCCCGAAGGCGCGTCGACCTTCATCCGGTGATGCGCCTCGACGATCTCCACGTCCCAGTCGGCGTCCAGCGCGGCGGCCACCTTCTGCGTCAGGCGCACCAGCAGGTTGACCCCCAGCGACATGTTGCCCGCCCGCACGATCACCGCATGGCGGCTGGCGGTCTCGATCTTCGCAAGATGCTCCGCCTCCAGCCCCGTGGTGCCGATCACATGCACCGCCCGCGCCTGCGCCGCGAGCGCGGCAAACTCCACCGTCGCGGCCGGAGCGGTGAAGTCGACCACCGCCTGCGCCTTGGCGAAAGCCTCCAGCGGGTCATCGGTGACCTTCACGCCCAAGGCCGCGCCACCCATGCATTCGCCCACGTCGCGGCCGATCCAGGCATGGCCCGCGCGTTCGACGCAGCCCACAAGCCGCAGCTTGTCGCTGGCCCCGGCCAGCCGGATCAAGGTCTGTCCCATCCGGCCCGACGCGCCGGTCACCACAAGGCCGGGAAGATCGCCCATTCATGTCCTCCTGCATTCGCCCTTCCCTAGCCGCTTCGTGCGGGCTTTAGAAGCCCGGCGTTGCAGGGCGCAAGGAAAGGGCCTAAATGGGCGCAATGTCCAAGCGCACCCCCTCCGGCACCGGCCCCTCGCAACGCCAGCTGCGCGTCGGCGAACTGATCCGCCGCACGCTCTCTGACGTGTTGAACCGGGCCGAGATCCACGACCCCGAACTGAACGCCATGTCGATCACGGTGGGCGAGGTCT
Source organism: Alphaproteobacteria bacterium (assembly GCA_046569765.1). Lineage (GTDB taxonomy): Bacteria > Pseudomonadota > Alphaproteobacteria > Rhodobacterales > Rhodobacteraceae > Tabrizicola. The sequence continues at coordinate 17,166 of JBKHWC010000010.1, forward strand.
CGTGCTCTCCCGACCTCAAGGTCGCGACGGTCTATGTCATGCCCCTGATGGGATCGGTTCCCGTGCAGGATGCCATTGCCGCGCTGGCCCGCAACAAGGCCGAGCTTCGCCACCGCGTTGCCAGTGAGCTGACCCTGAAATACGCCCCCGATCTGCGCTTCCGCCCCGACGAGACCTTTGATCGCCTGGATGAAACCCGGCGGCTGTTCTCGGACCCGGCGGTGCAGCGCGATCTGGAGAAGCCCGAGACGGACGAGGAGGCGTAATGCTGCGCCTTGCGCTGGCCCTCTTGCTCGCGCCAGTTGCGGCGGACGCGGCGACCTGCCGCGACACCGATTTCGACGGCGCGTCCTACACACTGTGCGAGGTGACGCTGGCCGACGACCTGCGGCTGTTCCACGCTGGCCCGGAGGGCGCCTATGGCAGCTTCCGTGCGGTGAACCAGGCGCTGGAGGCCACCGGGCAAACCCTGGGCTTCGCGATGAATGGGGGCATGTACCACCGCGACCTTGATCCGGTGGGGCTTTACGTCGAGGAGGGGGTCGAGACGAGCCGCCTTGTCACCCGCGATGGGCCGGGGAACTTCGGCCTTCTGCCGAACGGGGTATTCTGCTGGGGCGACCGCTTCCGCGTGATCGAAAGCCGCGCCTTCAAGGCCGAGGCTCCCGCCTGCCGTTTCGCCACGCAATCCGGGCCCATGCTGGTAATCGGTGGAGAGTTGCACCCGCGGTTCCTGCCCTCCAGCGACAGCCTCTACGTCCGCAATGGCGTGGGCGTCAGCGCCGACGGCGCGCGGGCCGTGTTTGCGATTTCGAACGACGCGGTGAACTTTCACAGCTTCGCCCGCCTTTTCCGCGACGCGCTGGGCCTGCGCGATGCACTGTATTTCGACGGCAACATCTCGCGCCTCTACGCGCCCGAGCTGTCCCGCCACGACGCGGGTTTCCCGATGGGGCCGATCGTCGGCACCGTAATCCCGAAGGGCTGAGGCAATGGCGCGGGGCAAGAAAGGCCGGACCGTCAGCGGCTGGCTGGTGGTGGACAAGCCGGCGGGGGTGACCTCGACCGCGGTGGTCAACAAGGTGAAATGGGCCTTCTCGGCGCAGAAGGCGGGCCATGCCGGAACGCTGGACCCGGATGCGACCGGCGTGCTGGCCGTGGCCCTGGGCGAGGCGACGAAGACCATCCCCTACATCACCGACGCGCTGAAGTGCTATCGGTTCCGGGTGGTTCTGGGCGCGGCGACGGAAACGGACGACGCCTCGGGCGCGGTGATCGCGACCTCGGCGCTGCGGCCAACAGATGTGCAGATCGAGGCGGCGCTGGGGGCGTTCCGGGGACAGATCGACCAGATCCCGCCGCAGTATTCGGCAGTCAAGGTGGATGGCGAACGGGCCTATGACCTTGCCCGCGAGGGCGAGGTGATGGAGCTTGCAGCGCGGCCTCTGTGGGTGGAGCGACTGGAGATGACCGGCCGCCCGGATGCGGACCATGTCGACCTTGAGATGGTCTGCGGCAAAGGCGGCTATGTGCGCTCCATTGCGCGGGACCTTGGGGCTGCTCTGGGCTGTCTGGGCCATGTGGAGTGGCTGCGGCGGGAATGGTCCGGGCCGTTCGAGGCCGCTCAAGGCGTGTCGCTGGACCTGATCGACGCCGAGGCGAAGACCGAGGCGCTGGATGCGCGCCTTCTGCCGCTGGAGTTGGGTCTGCAGGACCTGCCGGAGTTCCGGGCCACGCCCGAAGGTGCGGTGCGGCTGCGGAACGGCAATCCGGGGCAGGTGATCGGCCATGCCGACTGGGGGACCGAGGGCTGGGCCAGTCTGGACGGTCAGGCCGTCGCCGTGGGCCATTACCGGGGCGGCGAGTTGCACCCCAGCCGGGTGTTCAACCGCTGAGCCTCCCCGGGCCCTGAGCCGTAGCCTCAGGTGACGCGGGAGGCCCGGGATCAAGCCCGGGACGGGGTCAATGCAAAAGGCCCCGCGTCGCCGCAGGGCCTTTCTTCATTCCGTGACCGGAAAGATCAGGCCAGCGCGGCCTTGGCCTGGCCGGCGATGGCGTTGAACGCCTCGGGCTCATGCACGGCGAGGTCGGCGAGGACCTTGCGGTCAACCTCGATCCCGGCTTTCGCCAGGCCGTTGATCAGGCGCGAATAGGTCATCTCGGCGTCGAACAGACGGACGGCGGCGTTGATCCGCTGGATCCACAGCGCGCGGAAGCTGCGCTTGCGGGCCTTGCGGTCGCGGGTCGCGTACTGATTGGCCTTGTCGACGGCCTGGGTCGCGGTGCGGAAGTTGGTGGAACGGGCGGCGTAATAGCCCTTGGCGGCCTTGATCACCTTGCGGTGACGGGCGTGGGTGACCTTGCCGGATTTGACGCGGGACATCTGGTGCTCTCCTTACCGGTCGTAGGGCATGTATTTCTTGACGATCTTCGCGTCGCTGTCGCTCAGGATCATCGCTCCCGAGGCGTCGCGGACGAATTTCGGCGTGCGCTTGATCATGCCGTGGCGCTTGCCGGCGGGGCCGGCCTTCACACGACCGGAGGCCGTGAAGCTGAAGCGCTTCTTCGCCGCCGACTTGGTCTTCATCTTGGGCATTTCCATCTCCGTGGTTTCAGGCACGACTCGGCATGCCACCTTGGCCGGCCGTGCGGGTAATGAAGTCGCCCCTATAGGCGCAAGCCCGGTCAGGTGCAAGAGGCGTCAGTTGATCGCGCGGGACAGCACGTTCAGCATGACGGTCGGCACCTCGTCGAAACGATAGCCGGTGGGCCGGTTCATCGCGGCGGCCAGGATCATCGCCATCCCGGCCAGAACCGCCATGGCCCCGACCCGGGGCGGCCGCCCCTCGACCCAGGCGGCCAGAAGAGACGGGATGGTCACGACGATCAGCAGGATGCCAAGCGTCAGAACCAGATCCGTATCCATGATCCCCTCCGCCAACAACCGTGGGGCGAGGTTACTCCGGGTCGACGGTCGAAATCAATCGCTCGTCACAGGGCGCCACGCGCAGGATGTTGGTCGTGCCCTTGACGTTGAAGGGCACCCCGGCGGTGACGACGATCTGATCCTCGTCCGTGGCGAAACCGTCGGCCCGCGCCGCCCCGACGGCGGCCAGCACCGCGCCCTTGAACCGCTCTTGCGGGTTGGTGATCACGCAATGCGCACCCCAGGTCAGCGCGAGCCGACGCGCGGTCGACATGAGAGGGGTCAGCGCGATGATCGGCACATGCGGCCGTTCGCGCGCAACCAGCGCGGCGGTGGTCCCGGTCTGGCTGAAGCAGCAGATCGCCTTGATATTCGTGGCCTCGGCAATCTCGCGCGCGGCCGCGACGATCCCGTCGGCCACCGATTCCCGCCGCACCTGGCGGCTGGCCTCGATCACCGAGCGGTAAGTCGGGTCCTTCTCGACGCTCATCGCGACGGCGTTCATCGTGGACACGGCTTCGACCGGATATTTCCCGGCCGCCGATTCCGCCGACAGCATCACCGCATCCGCGCCCTCGTAGATCGCGGTCGCCACGTCCGAAACCTCGGCCCGGGTCGGCACCGGGCTTTCGATCATCGATTCCAGCATCTGCGTGGCCACGATCACCGGCTTGGCCTGCGAACGCGCCCCGCGCACCAGCCGCTTCTGGATCGGCGGGACCGAGGTCACCGGCAACTCCACGCCCAGATCGCCCCGCGCCACCATGATCCCGTCCGAGACCTGCAGGATCGCGTCATAGGCCTTCACGGCCGCCGGCTTCTCGATCTTCGACAGGACCGCCGCCCGGCCCTTGACCAGGGTGCGGGCCTCGATCACGTCCTCGGGCCGCTGCACGAAAGACAGCGCGATCCAGTCCACGCCCAGGCTGCAGGCGAATTCCAGATCGCCCCGGTCCTTTTCCGACAGCGCCGCCAGAGGCAGCACCACGTCGGGCACGTTCACGCCCTTGCGGTTGGAAATCGTCCCGCCGACCTCGACCGTACATTCGGCGAAATCCTTGCCGCAGCTGTTCACCCGCAGCCGGATCTTGCCATCGTTCACCAGAAGGGTCGCGCCCGGTTCAAGCGCGGCGAAGATTTCGGGATGCGGCAGGTTCACACGGGTTGCATCGCCCGGCGTGCTCGACAGGTCCATGCGGAAGGCTGCGCCCTCGACCAGCTCCTCCGAGCCGTTGGCAAAGACGCCGACGCGCAGCTTCGGGCCCTGCAGGTCGGCCAGGATGCCGATCGGGCGGCCAACGTCCTTTTCGACCTGGCGGATGATCTCATGCCGCTTGGCGATGTCCTCGTGGACGCCGTGGCTCATGTTCAGGCGGAACACGTCGGCTCCGGCTTCGAACAGGGCGCGGATCATCTCATAGCTCGACGACGCGGGGCCAAGCGTGGCCACAATCTTCACGTTGCGGTGGCGGCGCATCGCCATCCTCCTGCTGAAATTTCGGTTCGTTGTGGGCCGCTTGCCTTATGGCGCAATCCCGCGCGCCCCGCAACGCCGGTTTCGCCCCTCATGACACGGCTTTCGCCACCCATGGTCTGGCGTCTGTCGTGAAGGAACCGTAAATCTGGCCAAGAAAGCCCCCAGCCGCAGGATGATCCCTTGGCCTTCACGATCGACGGAGAGCACAGACCCGGCCGCTGGCTGGTCACCTGCGACCATGCCTCCAACCGGGTGCCGGACTGGGTGGCGGGTGGCAATCTTGGCATCCCGGCCGAGGACATGGGCCGCCACATCGCCTGGGACGTGGGCGCGGCCGGGGTGGCGCTGGCTCTGGGGCGGCTTCTCGACAGCCCGGTGATCCTGTCGGACTTCAGCCGGCTGGTGATCGACCCTAACCGGGGCGAGGACGACCCGACCCTGGTGATGAAACTCTACGACGGGACGATCATCCCGGCGAACCGGCATATCACGGCGGCGGGCGTAGAGGAGCGGCTTGACCGTCTGTACCGCCCCTATCACGCGGCCTATGCCCGGTTGGCGGCGCTGCGGCCCGACCGGGTGATCGTGGCCGTCCATTCCTTCACCCCCTGCCTGCGCGGCCGCGCGCCGAGACCCTGGCATGTGGGGGTGCTTTATTCCCATCTGGACGAACGCTTCTCGAAACCCCTGATCGCGCGGCTTCAGGCCGAAACGGACCTCTGCATCGGCGACAACGAGCCCTATTCCGGCCATCTGCCGGGCGATGCGATCGACCGCCATGCCTTGCGTCTGGGGCGGCACAACACTCTTATCGAGATCAGGAACGACCTGATCGGAACCGACGAGGCGCAGGCGCATTGGGCGGCCCGGCTGGCTCCGATCCTGACCGAGGTGCTGGAGGGCCTCTGACATGGACGACCAAACCCGGACCGAACTGGAAGCCGCCACCTTCCGCGCGCTGGTGCATCACCTGATGGTGAAGCGCCCGGATGTGCAGAACATCGACCTGATGAATCTGGGGGGATTCTGCCGGAACTGCCTGAGCCGCTGGTACCAGGAAGCCGCGGCCGAGCGCGGGATCGATCTGACGAAGGACGAAGCCCGCGGGATCGTCTACGGGATGCCCTATGCCGACTGGGTGGCCCAGCACCAGACCGAGGCCGATGCAGCCAAGCAGGCCACATTCCAGAAGGCCTTCGCCGAGAATGTCGGCAAGACGGACTGACGGCACACCGCATCGTAGGGTGGGGTTCAACCCCACCCTACATTACAGACCCAGCCAGCGCAGCGCCGCCACGATCGCCACTCCAAGGATCGCCGCCGCCACGTCGCTGCCCAGCACCAGCGTCAGCGCCACCACCGCGCCCAGCGCGACGGCCTCGGCCAGCCCTCCGGCCTGCACCGCCAGCGCGGCGATCCCCGCCATCACTGCCAGCGGCGTCGCCCGCAGTGCCGCCTCCAGCCGGGCCGAAACCGGGATCAACCGCATCAGCGTGAAGCCAGCGATCCGGCAAAGAAGTGCCGCCGCGGCCATGATCAGCAGCAGAAGCGGAAAGCTCTCGGTCACAGGGATCTCCGGTGCATCAGCGCCGCCACCGCGCCTCCGGCCAACCCGGCGCCGATCACCGCCGCCGCCGGGCCGATCGCCCGCGCGATGACCAGCGCCGCGCCCGCGCCCACCACCACTGGCACCAGATCCGCCCGCCGCCGTGTCATCGCCGCCACCATGGCCGCGGCGAAACAGGGCAGCATCAGGTCGAAGCCCAGCGCCTCGGGCCGGGGCAGGATGCTGACCGCCGCCGCGCCCAGCGCCGTCCCCGTCAACCAGCCCACGGCAATCGGAGTCCCCGTTCCCGCCAGATAGGCGCGGTCCTCTTCGCCCTCGCTGATCCGGCGCATGGTCAGCAGCCAGTTCGCATCTCCCAGAAGCAGCAGGCTGCCATAGGACCGCAGCGGCCCCGCCTGCCAAAGCCAGGGCTGCAGCGCCGCGCCGAACAGAAGGTAGCGGGCGTTGATCACCAGGATCGCGGCGAACAGCGTCAGCAGCGTTGCTTCGCCAGTCTGCAGCAGGTTCACCGCCGCCAGCTGGGCCGAGCCGGAGTAGATCGCCGCACTTGTCGCCACCGCCTTGCCCAGCCCGAACCCGGCTTGCGCCGCGACCAGCCCGAAGCCCAGCCCATAGGCAAAGATCGACAGGGCCAGCGGCACGCCGTCGCGTGCGCCCCGGCGGAAACCGGCCCAGGTAAAGGGCGCGTGGCTCATTCCCGGCCCTTTCCCGTGCCTGCTATCCTGCCGGCAAGGGTTAGGAGCCCGCATCGCCGCCGTCAACCGCTCCCCCCTTGCCGAGGCCCCCGCAGTCGGCCTAGGGCTGCGACGAACCACAGGAACCCGGCCCACCGTGCAACAGGACCCGACCCAGACCATCACGCAAGAGCTGCGGCTGAACGCCGCCGCCTTCATCGTGACGATCTACGGCGATGTCGTCGTGCCACGCGGCGGCGTCCTCTGGACCGGCACCCTGATCGAGCTTTGCGCCCAGGTCGGGATCAGCGAATCCCTCGTCCGCACTGCTGTATCGCGCCTCGTCGCGGCCGAGCAGCTGGCGGGCGAACGGATCGGGCGGCGCAGCTTCTACCGGCTCCGCTCCAGCGCCGAGAAGACCTTCATGGAGGCGGCTGACCTTCTTTACGGTCCGGATCGCCCGGCGAAGGGCTGGCAGATCCTGCACCACCCTGACCTCCGGCCCGAGGACGCCCGCCGCCAGCGCATGGGCCATATGGGCGGCCCGGTCTTCATCCGCCCGGATCGGGGCCAGCCCCTGCCCCCTGGCGCGATGGTGTTCCATGCCGAGACGGTGACGACCGCCGAACCCTTGGGCGGGTTCTGGGACCTCAGCGCCTTGCGCGAAGGCTATGACCGCTTCATGGCTCTGTTCGGCGAGGTGCGGCCCGAGGCGCTGACCGATACCCAGTCGCTGATCACGCGGCTTCTTCTGGTCCATGCCTACCGCATGGTCCTTCTGCGCGACCCCCGCCTGCCGCCGGAACATTTGCCGTCGGACTGGAACGGAGCCGAGGCACGGGCGCTGTTCCGCCGGCTCTACCTTGCCCTGACACCCGCCGCACAACGCCATATCGCCGCCTGCTGCGAGGGCGGCGATGGCCTGCTTCCCGCCGACACCCCTGCGACCGCTCACCGCCTGGCGGGACTTCAGTCCCCCGTCTGAAGCCGCAAGGGACTGTTTGCAAAGGCGGGATTTCCCTCGCGCCGAAACATTACAAGATTTCCAAAAATTCTACTTCCGCTGTGATGTTTCCTGCGCTATACGTTTACCGATCGGTCGGCGAATGAGGAATCGCCGGTCTCAGCAGATACAGGAGCAAGGATGCGCGACGCCTTCATTTGCGATGCGGTCAGGACGCCGGTAGGGCGTTATGGCGGGGCCCTGGCGCAGGTGCGCGCCGATGATCTTGCAGCGGAACCCCTGAAGGCGCTGATGGCGCGCAATCCGAATGTGGACTGGTCGGCGGTCGACGACCTGATCTACGGCTGCGCCAACCAGGCGGGCGAGGACAACCGCAACGTCGGCCGGATGGCGGTGCTGCTGGCCGGAATGCCCATCGGCGTGCCGGGGACCACGGTGAACCGTCTCTGCGGGTCGGGGATGGATGCGGTCGGCATGGCGGCCCGGGCGATCAAGGCCGGTGACTGCGATTTCGTCATCGCGGGCGGCGTCGAAAGCATGAGCCGCGCGCCCTTCGTGATGCCCAAGGCCGAGACGGCGTTCTCGCGGTCGAACGCGGTCTATGACACCACCATCGGCTGGCGCTTCCCCAACCCGGCGATGAAGAAGATCTACGGCACCCACTCGATGCCGGAAACCGCCGACAACGTGGCGGCGGACTACAGCATCAGCCGCGCCGACCAGGACGCCTTCGCGCTGCGGAGCCAGCAGCGGTGGGCTGCAGCGCAGGCGGCTGGCATCTTCAAGGACGAGATCGTGCCGCTGGTAATTCCGCAGAAGAAGGGCGATCCGCTGGTCATCGACACCGACGAACACCCGCGCCCTTCGACCACGCTGGAGCAGCTGGCCAAGCTGCAAGTGTGAACGGGCCGGACCTGTCGGTGACGGCCGGGAACGCCTCGGGCGTGAACGACGGCGCGGCGGCGCTGGCGGTGCTGTCGGCGGAAGCTGCGAAGGAGCAGGGCCTGACGCCGAAGGCGCGGATCGTCGCCATGGCGGCGGCGGGGGTGGAGCCCCGAGTCATGGGCGTCGGCCCGGCGCCTGCGGTCCGCAAGGTGCTGGCCCGCGCCGGCATGACGCTGGACCAGATGGACGTGATCGAGCTGAACGAGGCCTTCGCCGCGCAGGCGCTGGCCGTGCTGCGCGACCTTGGCCTGCCCGACGACGCGGCGCATGTGAACGCGAACGGCGGCGCCATCGCCATGGGCCACCCGCTGGGCATGTCGGGCGCGCGTCTGATCACCACCGCGATGTACCAGCTGCACCGCACCGGCGGCCGCTATGCGCTGTGCACCATGTGCATCGGCGTGGGGCAGGGCATCGCCATCATCATCGAGAAAGTCTGAGGGAGGAACGACCCATGTACGCACAGATGGTCAAGGCCGAAGGCGCCAAGTCCCGCGAGGAGATGGCCGGTACGTCCAACCTGGTGATCGCCTGCCCGCGCTGCGGATCGACCAGGACCGAGAAGGTCAGCCAGTTCGGCTCGACCCCCTGCAAGGCCAGTTACCGCTGCACCGACTGCCTGGAACCCTTCGACTATTTCAAATGCATCTGAGGATGCACCCGCACGGGAGGACATGATGTCTCGCTTTCATCCGCTGAAGGTCACCGAGGTTCGCCGCGAAACCCGCGACGCCGTGGTTGTGACGCTCGCCCCGCGCGACGAGGACCGCGCGCTCTTTGACTTCACCCAAGGCCAGTACCTGACCTTCCGCCGCAGCTTCGACGGCGAGGAACTGCGCCGGTCCTATTCGATCTGCGCGGGCAAGCACGTGGGCGTGCTGCAAGTCGGGATCAAGCGCGTCGATGGCGGTGCGTTCAGCACCTGGGCGAACGAGAACCTCGCCCCCGGCGACGAGATCGAGGCCATGCCCCCGATGGGCAAGTTCTTCACCCCCGTCGATCCGGCGGCCGAGAAGCACTACCTGGGCTTCGCGGGCGGTTCGGGCATCACCCCGGTGCTGTCGATCATCAAGACCGTGCTGGCGGACGAGCCGCACTCGCGCTTCACGCTGGTCTATGCCAACCGGGCGATCAACACGATCATGTTCCGCGAGGATCTTGAGGACCTGAAGAACACCTACCTCGGCCGCTTCTCGGTGATCCATGTGCTGGAAACCGAAGCGCAGGAGATCGACCTGTTCACGGGCCGGGTGGACGCCGACAAGATGAAGGCCCTGTTCACCGGCTGGATCGACCCGAAGTCGGTGGACACCGCCTTCATCTGCGGGCCCGAGCCGATGATGCTGGCCATCGCCGCCAGTCTGCGCGACCACGGCCTGACCGACGCGCAGATCAAGTTCGAGCTTTTCGCCTCCAGCCAGCCGGGCCGCGCCAAGGCGAAGCCCGTGTCGAAAGCCGAGTTGAACGCAGGCAACTCGACCGCCGCGACGGTCACGCGGGACGGCACCACCCGCAGCTTCGCCATGCCGCGCCAGGGGCAAAGCCTCCTGGAAGCCGCACTGGAGAACGCGCTGGACGCCCCCTATTCCTGCAAGGCCGGGGTTTGTTCGACCTGCCGCTGCAAGGTCATCGAGGGCGAGGTCGAGATGCACACCAACCACGCGCTTGAGGATTACGAGGTCCGGGCCGGTTACGTCCTGTCCTGCCAGAGCTTCCCGGTGACCGACAAGGTCGTCGTCACCTTTGACGAGTGAGGATCAGATGACCGAGACGATGAACATCGAGGACTACCTCGCTAAAGGAGGCGTCCTGACCTCTCCCGGTAACGTGCCCGCCCGCTATCGGGGCGAGCTGATGCGGCTGATGTCGTCCTTTGTCGACAGCGAACTGGCCGCCTCTGCCGGGTTCGCCGGGTCGATCAACTTTGCGCCGGGGATCAAGGAGCGGATCGCCGCCAGCCGGATCACGCTGGAAAAGGCCGACCATGCCGAGCGCGTGCTGAACGTGATGGCCGATTTCGGCACCGACACCGCGCGCTATCAGCGCCAGCACGATTGGGCCGCGCGCATGGCCCGCGATGCCGATTTCGGATCCACCCGCACGGGCGGCGACATGCGGCTGTCGGTGTTCCACTACCCGATCACCGGCTGGGCCGATGCGGTGGTGATGAACGTCCTGATGGGCCTGGCTACGGGCGTGCAGATGACGGAACTCACCCGCGTCTCCTATGCGCCCCTGGCGGAAGTGTTCCGCGAGATCGCCCCGCGCGAGGCGCGTCATGCCGCCCTGGGGATCGAAGGGCTGGACCAGCTTGTCGCCACCGACGAGGGCCGCGCGGAAGCGAAAGCCGCCGTCGCCTACTGGCGTCCGCGCGTGGCCGTGACTTTCGGCATCGCGAACTCGGCCCGCTACGACACCCAAGCCAAATTCGGCCTGCGCCACGCCCCGAACGAGACCCTGCACGCCCGCTGGGATGCGCTGGTCGCGGAAACCCTGGGGCCGATCGGCCTGAACTGACCTGCCGGGGCCTGGCCCCCGCCTAGACCAAGGATATGCCCATGACCAACCCGGCCCGCACCCCGCGCCGACTGGAAAGCTATGTCTCTGGCCGCTGGACCCCCGGCGCCCGTGACGGCCAGCCCCTGCGTGACGCCGCGACCGGAGAGGTCGTGGCCACCATCGACTCCACCGGCATCGACTTCGCCGGGACGCTTGCCTACGGACGCGAAGTGGCGGGGCCGAAACTGCGGGCCATGTCCTTCCACGACCGGGCCGGGATGCTGAAGGCTTTGGGCCTGAAGCTGATGGAGTTGAAGGAAGAATTCTACGCCGAAAGCCTGCACACCGGGGCCACCCGGTCCGACGGCTGGATCGACGTCGAGGGCGGCATCGGCACCATGCCGACCTTCGCCTCCAAGGCCCGGCGCGAGCTGCCGAACACCCGCGTCCTGACCGATGGCGAGGTTGAGGTCCTGTCGAAGGACGGCAGTTTCGTCGCCCAGCACATCCTGCAACCGATCCAGGGCGTCGCCGTCCACATCAACGCCTTCAACTTCCCCGTCTGGGGGATGCTGGAAAAGATCGCCCCCACCCTGATCGCGGGCGTCCCCTGCATCGTGAAACCGGCCAGCCAGACCGCCTATCTGACCGAACTGGTCGTGCGGCGGATCGTCGAGACCGGCCTTCTGCCCGAGGGCGCGCTGCAGCTGATCTCGGGATCCGTGGGCGACCTGCTGGACCATGTGACGGGCCAGGACGCCGTGACCTTCACCGGCTCGGCCTGGACGGGGCGGAAGCTGAAATCGCACAAGGCGGTGATCGAGAATTCCACCCGCTTCACGATGGAGGCGGACAGCCTGAACGCGTCGATCCTTGGCCCCGATGCCGGGCCGGGGACCGCCGAATTCGACCTTTTCGTCAAGGAAGTCGCCCGCGAGATGACGGCCAAGGCGGGCCAGAAATGCACCGCGATCCGCCGCGTCTTCGTGCCGCGCGCCCATGTGCAGGCGCTGATTGCCGCGCTTGGCGACCGGCTGGACAAGACGCCGCTGGGTCTGCCGGCGGACGAAGCCACGCGGATGGGTCCCCTGGCCTCGCTCGACCAGCGCGACGAGGTGCGGGCGCGGATCCGCGACTTGCAGGCCGACGCCGAGATTGTGGCGGGCAACCCCGACGCCGTGCGCGTGGTGTCGGGCGATGCCGAGACCAGGGCCTTCCTGAACCCCGTCCTGATGTACTGCGACAAGCCCTTCGCGGCGGGCGCGGTGCATGATGTCGAGGCGTTCGGGCCGGTCTCCACCGTCATGCCCTATGACGACATCGAGGAAGCCGTGGCGCTGGCCGCCAAGGGCAAGGGCTCTCTGGTGTCGTCGGTGTTCACCGACGACCCGAAGGTGGCCGAGGCCGCCGTTCTGGGCCTTGCCCCGCATCACGGGCGGGTGCTGATCGGCAACCGGGCGACGGCGAAATCGTCCACGGGTCACGGCTCGCCCCTGGCCCCGCTGGTCCACGGCGGGCCGGGCCGGGCGGGCGGCGGCGAGGAGATGGGCGGCATGCGCGGCGTGAAGCACTACATGCAGCGCACTGCCGTGCAGGGCAGCCCTCGGCTTCTGTCGGCGGTCACTGGCCGCTGGATCGAAGGCGCGGACGTGCAGCATGGGGTCCACCCGTTCCGCAAGTCGCTGGCAGAACTGGGCATCGGTGACCAACTGGTCACGGCAGCCCGGCAGGTGACGCTGGAGGATGTGGAGCACTTCGCCCATTTCACCGGCGACACCTTCTATGCCCACATGGACAGCGCGGCGGCCAAGGCGAACCCGTTCTTCGACGACCGCGTGGCGCATGGCTACCTGATCGCGTCCTTCGCGGCGGGCCTCTTCGTGGACCCTGCTCCCGGTCCGGTCCTGGCGAACTATGGCGTCGACTCCTTACGATTCCTGACGCCGGTCTACTTCGGCGACACGTTGCAAGTCCGGCTGACCTGCAAGGAAATCAACCCTCGCGCCAATGCCGAACACGGCGAGGTGCGCTGGGATTGCCAGGTGACGAAGCAGACCGGGCAAGTCGTGGCCCAGTATGACGTGCTGACGATGGTGGCCAAGGTCTGGCCCCCCGCCGCTGCCCAGGCGGCGGAGTGAGCGGGCGCATCTACTCCTGGGACGGCATCGTCCCGGTGATCGACCCAACGGCCTTCGTCCACCCCGAGGCCGTGGTGATCGGTGACGTCATCATCGGCCCGGCCTGCTATGTCGGGCCGGGCGCCGTATTGCGCGGCGACTTCGGGCGCATCGTGATGGAGACGGGCAGCAACCTGCAGTAAACCTGCGTGGTCCATGCCTTCCCCGGCAAGGACGTGGTGATCGAGGAAGCAGGCCACATCGGCCACGGCGCGGTCCTTCACGGCTGCCGGATCGGGCGGAACGCGATGGTGGGCATGAACGCCGTGGTGATGGACGAGGCGATGGTCGGCGCCGACAGCATCGTCGCCGCCTTGGCCTTCGTGAAGGCGGGCGCCCAGATCCCCCCGCGCAGCCTGGCGGTCGGCTCTCCGGCCAAGGTCCTGCGCGAGCTGTCCGACGACGAGATCGCCTGGAAATCGCAAGGCACCGCGATCTACCAGCGCCTCGCGCTGGAGGCGCCGGAGAAACTGCGTCCGGCCATTCCCCTGATCGCGCCCGAACCGGACCGGCGGCGCGCAGAGGCCCCGGCCTATGACCCGAAGGTGCTGGCGAGGTTTAACGGACGGCCTTGATCCCTTCCAGGATCAGCGTTGTCGCCACATCCGCGTAATCCTCGCGGCTGATGCGGCCGCCGTCGCGGAACCACATGTAGACCCAGTTCATCATGCCAAAAAGCGACATGGTGACGGGCATCAGCAAGGGCCGTTCCTTGGTGTTCAGACCGGGATTCACCTGATCCAGCACCATCGAGAACCGGCGCACTATCCGGCGCTCTACCCCCGTGATCTCGGCCTTCTGCTCATCCGACAGGGCCGAGGTCGCGTTCAACTGCACCTTGTGCTGGTTGTCGGCGCCCCGGTAGTTCTCCAGCACCGCGCCGACCAGCTTGCGCAGCCGCTTCTCCGGCGGCAGGGCGGGATCGTCTGCTGCCTCGACGGCATGGTCCAGTTCTTCCAGATGCGACATGATGATCGCGAAGATCAGCGCGTCCTTGCTGGGGTAATAGTGGTAAAGCAGCGCCTTCGACACCTGGGCCACCGTGGCGATCTGGGACATGGAGGCTTTCTCCATCCCCTGGTCCGCAAAGACCTGTGCCGCGTGGTCCAGAATGACGCGCTGCTTTTCCTCGAAATCCGCTGCCCGTGTCCGAGCCATGATGTGCTTCCTGACGCTGCCGATGAGAAAGGGGCATCGCTGCCCCTTCTAAAGCAAGCATATGTTTGTGTCACTGACCGGACGGTCAGCCTTTGGGACGGTTGTCCACGACGCGCTTGGCCTTGCCTTCGGAACGGGCAATTGCATTCGGATCGGTCACATTGATGCGCGTCGACACGCCAACGATGGCCTTGATGTGATGCGCGAGTTCCTTGGCCGATTTGGCGCGGGCGTCCGCGTCCACCTGGTCGGGGGCACATTCGACGTGGACGGTCATGTTGTCCATCCGGCCTTCGCGGGCGAGTTCGATCTGGAAATGCGGGGCAAGGCCCTTGCACTTCAGGATCTGCTCCTCGATCTGGGTCGGGAAGACGTTCACGCCGCGCAAGATGATCATGTCGCCGCTGCGGCCGGTGATCTTCTCGATCCGGCGCATCGACCGCGCGGTCCCCGGCAGAAGGCGGGTCAGGTCGCGCGTACGATAGCGCACCATCGGCAGGCCTTCCTTGGTCAGCGTGGTGAACACAAGCTCGCCCATCTGGCCGTCGGGCAGGACCTCTCCCGTGACGGGATCGATGATTTCCGGGTAGAAGTGGTCTTCCCAGATGTGGAGGCCGTCCTTGGTTTCCACGCATTCCTGCGCGACGCAGGGACACATGATTTCCGACAGCCCGCAGATGTCGACGGCGTGCATGTCGAAGGCTTCCTCGATTTCCTCGCGCATCGCGTTGGTCCAGGGCTCGGCCCCGAAGATCCCGACCTTCAAGGACGACTGGCGCGGGTCCAGGCCCTGGCGGCGGAACTCGTCCAGGATCGACAGCATGTAGCTGGGCGTCACCATGATGATCTGCGGCTGGAAGTCGGTGATCAGCGACACCTGGCGTTCCGTCTGCCCGCCCGAGATCGGGACGACCGTGCAGCCCAGCCGCTCCGCCCCGTAATGCGCACCAAGGCCGCCCGTGAACAGGCCATAGCCATAGGCATTGTGCAGCATGTCGCCGGGCCGCCCGCCCGCCGCGCGGATCGAGCGCGCGATCAGGTTCGCCCAGACGTCGATGTCATTCGCCGTATAGCCCACCACCGTGGGCTTGCCCGTGGTGCCCGATGAGCCATGCACCCGCACCAGCTTGTTCCTCGGCACGGCGAACATCCCGAAGGGATAGGTGTCGCGCAGGTCCTGCTTGTAGGTGAAGGGGAACTTGGCGATGTCCTTCAGGGTCTTCAGCTCTTCGGGATGAACATCGTTCTCGATGAAGCGGTTGCGGTAGAAGGGCGAATTCTCGTAGGCGTGCTTCAGCGACCGCTTCATGCGATGGAACTGCAACGCCTCGATCTCGTCGCGCGAGGCGATCTCGATCGGGTCCAGATCCTGCTTGCGGGGGTAAGGTCTTCCATGGGTTCCCCCCTCGGGAATGGTAAGCCGGTCAGCCGTCGACCGGAAGATGGGTGCCCTTCACGGTGCGCGACAGGCCGCGGAATTCGGCGATGTGCGTGCCGTCCTGATTGGTGACGCGGACGTCGTAGACGCCAGAGCGGCCCTGCCGCGACACCTCGCGCGCGGCGGCGGTCAGGCGGTCGCCCAGACGGCCCGGCGCCAGGTAGATGATCGAGGCATGCTGCCCCACCGTCCGCTGGTTGTAGCCGTTGCAGGCGAAGGCGAAGGCGCTGTCCGCCAGCGTGAAGATATACACCGCAGGCGCACCGCTGCCGCTGGCCGCACTCGTCGCCGTGGTGGCGACCGCCGCGCTGGGGGTGGCGATGAACAAGCTCGCCATCGAGCCCGCCCGGGGCGCCCCTGTCGTCTCGCTGGTCATCATCACCATCGGCGCCTCGATCTTCATCCGGGGTGCTGCGCAGCTGGTGTTCGGCAAGCAGATCCACACCTTCCCGGCCTTCTCGGGCGACGACCCGCTTCGCATCCTGGGCGCGACAATCCTGCCGCAAAGCCTGTGGGTCATCGGCGGGGCCATCGCGGTCTTCGTCGGGCTCTGGATCTCCTTCACCCGGACGCTGCTGGGCCGGGCCGTGCTTGCCACCTCGAACAACCGGCTTGCCGCGCAGCTGGTGGGAATCAACACGCCCTTCGTGATGACCCTGTCCTTCGCGCTCTCCGCCGGGATCGGCGCGCTTGCCGGAGTCCTTGTGACCCCGATCACCATGACCTCCTATGACGTGGGCCTGGCCTTCGCGCTGAAGGGCTTTGCCGCCGCCATGCTGGGCGGGATGGGCAACCCCAAGGGCGCCTTGGTGGGTGGCTTCCTTCTGGGCCTGCTCGAAGGCCTGACGGCCGGCTACATCTCGTCCCAGTACAAGGACGCAGCCGCCTTCATCGTGATCCTCGGCGTGCTCTTCTTCCTGCCGCAGGGCCTCTTCGGCCGCAAATCGACGGATCGGGTGTGACCATGCGACTGACCCCGAAAAACGCCACCTTGCTGGCCCTTGTCGCCCTGATCGCGCTTGCGCCGGTCTTCTTCCCCTCGGGCTTCTACTACCGCGTCGGCGCGCTGATCTTCGTCAACGCACTGGCCGTCACCGGGATCGTGATCCTGACCGGCTGGGCCGGGCAGATCAGCCTCGGCCACGCCGGGTTCGCCGGGATCGGCGCCTATGCCTGCGCGCTAGCCCCGGTCCACTGGGGCATCCATCCCGCGCTGGCCGTCCTGCTGGGCGCGGTGATCTCGGCCGCCCTGGCCTGGCTCGTCGGCCGCCCGATCCTGCGGCTGAAAGGCTATTACCTCGCCGTCGCCTCGCTGGGGATGGGCATCCTGATCTCGATGGTGCTGAACAACGAACGCGAGCTGACGCGCGGCCCCGACGGGATCGACGTGGCCGATCTTGGCCTGCGCGGCCTCTTGAAGGGCGCAGGGCTTGACCTGTCGAACGGCCAGTTCTGGTATTTCTTCTGCGGCCTTGTCCTGATCCTGGGGGCCTGGCTGGCCCTGAACCTGCGCGACAGCGCCACGGGCCGGGCCCTGCGGGCGCTGCACGGGTCCGAGGTTGCGGCCAAGACGGTGGGCATGGACGTGACCAAGCTGAAGCTGCAGGCCTTCGTGATCTCGGCCGTCTATGCCTCGATCTCCGGCTCGCTTCTGGCGCTGCAGAACAAGTTCATCACCCCGGACGTCGCGGGCTTCATGCACTCGGTCGAGATGGTGACGATGGCCGTCCTGGGCGGCGTCGGTTCGGTCGCGGGCGCGATCTTCGGCGCGGCCGTCCTGACGCTTCTGCCGCAGGTGCTGACCGTCTTTGCCGAATACGAACAACTGGTCCTCGGCGCCGTGATGGTGCTGGTGATGATCTTCCTGCGCGAAGGCGTCGTCCCGTCGATCCTGCGCAAGATCCGGGGGAGTGGCGAATGACTCTGCTGTCGATCGAGGGGCTGGGCATCAGCTTCGGTGGCCTCAAGGCCGTGAACGACGTCTCCTTCACCGTGAAACCCGGCGAGATCGTCTCGGTCATCGGGCCGAACGGGGCGGGCAATACCACGCTCTTCAACATGATCTCGGGCGTCTACCAGCCGGGGTCCGGCAAGGTGATGCTGAACGGCGAGGACGTGACCGCCATGTCCCCGCACCTCCTGGCCCGGCGCGGCATGTGCCGGACTTTCCAGAACCTCCAGGTGTTCCAGTCGATGACCGTGCTGGAGAACGTGGTCTCAGGCTACCATCTGCAGGAAAGCGGCCATGTGCTGTCCGACCTCCTGAACCTCCCCGCCTCGCGCCGCCGCGCGAAGGAAGCCGAGGCCGGGGCGCGCGAGTTGCTGAAACGCGTGGGCCTGGAACGCGCGGCGGAGCGGGAGGCAGGCAGCCTCTCCTACGGCTCGCTCAAGCGGCTGGAGATTGCCCGCGCGATGACCCTGCAACCCAAGGTCCTGCTGCTGGACGAACCCGCCGCAGGCTGCAACGGGTGGAGACCGAGGAAATCGACCACCTCATCGCGGAAATCGCCGCATCGGGCGTCGCGATCCTTCTGGTGGAACACGACATGAAGATGGTCATGCGGATTTCCAACCTCATCGTCGTGCTGGACCACGGCGAGAAGATCGCCGAGGGCAACCCGGCCTCGGTCAGCCGGAACCCTGCCGTCATCGCTGCCTATCTGGGGGCCGAAAATGCTGCTGGTTGAAGGTCTGCGCGCCCGCTACGGGCGGATCGAAGTGATGCACGGGATCGACCTGGCCGTGAACTCGGGCGAGATCGTCACCGTCATCGGGGCGAACGGGGCGGGCAAGACCACCCTTCTGCGCTGCCTGTCCGGCGTGCATCCGCTGGCCGGGGGCTCCGTCACCTTCCGGGGCGAGCCGATGGCGGGCGTCCCCGCCTGGCGCCGCGTTGGCCGGGGCCTGTCGCAATCGCCCGAGGGTCGGCAGATCTTCACCAACCTGACGGTCGAGGAAAACCTGCGCCTCGGCGCCCATCTTTTCGCCGACGACCGGGTCGAGAAGGACATGGCCGACGCCTTCCAGATGTTCCCGATCCTGAAGGAAAAGCGCAACCTTGCAGCCGGGGGCCTGTCCGGCGGCCAGCAGCAGATGCTGGCGATGGCGCGGGCCCTGATGGGGCGGCCGTCCTGCCTTCTGCTGGACGAGCCTTCGATGGGCCTTGCCCCGATCATCGTCGCGCAGATCTTCGACGTGGTGAAGGGGCTGAAGGCGCTGGATGTCACCGTGCTTCTGGTGGAACAGAACGCCTATGGCGCGCTCAAGATCGCGGACCGGGGCTATGTGATGGAGACGGGACGCATCACCATGGACGGCCCCGCCGCCGAGCTGATCGCCGATCCGCGCATCCGCGAAGCCTATCTGGGGATCTAAGATGACCGTCAGCATCCAGCACGAAGGCGAGATTGCCGTCGTCACCGTCGACAACCCGCCCGTGAACGCGCTTGGTCAGGCCTTGCGCCAGGGTCTCTGGGACGCCGTCGGGACACTGGACGCTGATCCCACCATCCGCGCCGTGGTGCTGATCTGCGCGGGCCGCACCTTCATCGCCGGTGCCGACGTGACCGAGTTCGGCAAGCCCCCCGTCCCGCCGCATCTGCCCGACCTGGTGGACCGTCTGGAACAGGCTGTGAAGCCCTGGGTCGCTGCGATCCACGGCTCCGCCCTCGGCGGCGGATACGAGGTCGCGATGGGCTGCTGCTTCCGCGTGGCCTTGGACAGCGCCTCGGTCGCCCTGCCCGAAGTGACGCTTGGCATCGTCCCCGGCGCGTCCGGCACCGTCCGCACCCCGCGTCTGGCCGGGGTGGAAGCGGCGGTCGATCTGGTCACCACAGGCCGCCCGGTCAAGGCCGCCAAGGCCCAGTCGCTGGGCCTTCTGGATGCCACCGGCGACCTGCGCGCCGAGGCCGTGGCCTTCGCCCGTCAGGCGCTGACCCAACCCCTGCCGCAGCCCATCTCGGCCCGCCCCGTCACCTCGCCCGACGCGGGTTGGTGGGAGGAGCAGCGCAAAGCCATCGCCAAGCGCGCCAAGGGCGAGGTTGCTTCACTCCGCGCGCTGGACTGCCTGCGCATGGCCGCCGAGAAGCCCTTTGCCGAAGCGATGGCCCATGAACGCGCGACCTTCCTGGAACTGCGCGCCTCGGACCAGGCCGCCGCGCTGCGCCACATCTTCTTTGCCGAACGCGGCGCACCCAAGCCCGCGCATCTGGGCGACGCGAAACCGAAGGACATCCGCTCTGCTGCCGTGATCGGCGGCGGCACGATGGGCGCAGGCATCGCCGCCGCGCTCCGCGACGCGGGCCTGCCCGTGTCCCTGATCGAACGCGACGACGAGGCCGTCCAGCGCGGCCTCGCCAACCTCCGCTCCATCTTCGACGGCGCGGTGAAACGCGGCAAGCTGACCGAGGCGCAGGCGCAGGCCCGCATGGACGGCGTCACCGCCGGCAGCGACTACAGCCTTCTCGCCGAGGCCGACCTGGTGATCGAAGCCGTGTTCGAGGACCTCGCCGTCAAGCGCGCCGTCTTTGCCCAACTGGGCCTGACCTGCCGCCCCGACGCGATCCTTGCCACCAACACCTCCTACCTCGACCCCCGCCTGATTGCTCAGGGCCTGCCCCACCCCGACCGCTTCATCGGCCTGCACTTCTTCAGCCCGGCCAACGTCATGAAACTGCTGGAGATCGTGCCGACCCCCGCCACCTCGCCCGAGACGCTGGCGACCGGCTTCGCCCTTGCCCGGACCCTCAACAAGATCCCCGTCCAGGCCGGCATCTGCGACGGCTTCATCGGCAACCGCATCCTGAAACGCTATCGGGCCGAGGCGGAAACGCTGGTCCGCCAGGGCACCCCCATCGCCGCCATCGACGCCGCCATGCGCGCCCACGGCTTCGCCATGGGCCCGTTCGAGGCGCAGGACCTCGGCGGCCTCGACATCGCCTTCCTGCAACGCGAAGGCGCGCGGGCGGCGGGGCAGGACGTGCCGGAAACCCTGGGCGACATCCTCGTCCGCGCGGGCCGCAAGGGCCAGAAGACCGGCGGCGGCTGGTATGACTATGCGCCGGGCGACCGGACGCCGAAACCCTCGGACACCACCGCCAGCCTCCTGGCCGACCGGATCACCGCCGGGCCAAGCCTCACGGCCGATGAAATCGCCACCCGCCTGACCGGGGCGATGGCCGCCGAAGGCCGGGCAATCCTGGACGAAGGCATCGCGCTCAAACCCTCGGACATCGACCTGGTCGAGGTCCACGGCTACGGCTACCCCCGCTGACGCGGCGGCCCGATGTTCGCGGCAAAGGGCTGAGGTTTCAGCCCTTCGTCTCGACCGGCCCCCCGGCTGCGACCCAGCCGGTGAAGCCCTCCGCGATATGCGCGGCGGCAAAGCCCATGTCCTGCAAGGTCGCCACCGCCAGCGCCGACCGCCAGCCCGAGGCGCAGTGGAACACGAACCGCTTGTCCTCGCCGAAGACCGGCTTGAAATAGGGACTGTCCGGGTCCACCCAGAACTCCAGCATCCCGCGCGGGCAATGGAAACTGCCGGGGATGAACCCCGACCGCTCCCGCTCCCGCACGTCGCGCAGGTCGACGAACACCACATCGGGCGCGCCCAGCAGCGCCACCGCGTCGGCGGCCGGGATCTCCTCGATCCGCGCCCGCGCCGCCGCGACCAGCGCCGCCGAGCCGACCTTCAGCGCCATCAGATCGCCGCCTTCCGCATCTCGTCCAGATAGATCTCGCGCAGCCGGGTCGCCACCGGCCCCGGCTTGCCCGACCCCACGGGCTTCCCGTCCACCTCGACCACAGGCATCACAAAGATCGACGCCGCCGTCGAGAACGCCTCATCCGCCCCCTGCGCCTCGGCCGGGGTGAACGCCCGCTCCTCCACCTCATACTGCGCCTCGGCCGCGAACCGCAGCACCGCCGCCCGGGTGATCCCGTGCAGGATGTCGTTGCCCAGCGCCCGGGTGATGATGCGGTTCCCCTTCACGATATAGGCGTTGTTCGAGGTCCCCTCGGTCACCGCCCCCGCCTCATCGGTGAACCAGCTGTCGTCGACACCCGCCTTCTTCGCCGCCATCTTCCCCATGCTGGGATACAGCAGCTGCACCGTCTTGATATCCACCCGGCTCCACCGCAGGTCCGGGATCGTGATCACCTTGAACCCGACCTTCGCCGCCGGAGCATCCGCGAGGTTCGGGATGTTCTGCGTGAAGGCCACCACCGTCCCCGGCAGGTCGGCCGGGGGGAACAGGAACGACCGATCCCCCGGATTGCCCCGCGTCACCTGCAGATAGATCATGCCCTGATCTATCCCGTTCCGCCGCACCAGCTCGCGGTGCATCGCCAGAAGCTCTTCCGAGCTGAGCGGACACCCCATCTCCAGCTCCTTCAGCGACCGATCCAGCCGCCGGATGTGGCCATCGAAGTCGATCAGCTTGCCATCCAGCACCGAGGTCACCTCATAGACCCCGTCCGCCATCAGGAACCCCCGGTCGAAGATGGAAACCTTCGCCTCCCCCTCGGGCAGATATTCTCCATTCACAAAGACGGTGCGGGTCATGCTCTATCCCCAAAGCAGCGGCGAGGCCGGGTGGATGTGGCGGTCGTCATAGACAACCGGATGGTCGCGGTCCTGCGCCATGTCGGCGGGGCCGTCAAGGTCGGACCAGTCGGCCCCCTGCGCGACCAGGATCGCCGGGGCCATGGAAAGCGAGGTCGATATCATGCAGCCGACCATCACCCGCAGCCCCAGCCGCCGCGCCTCGGCCTTCGCGCGCAGCGCCTCGGTCAAACCGCCGGTCTTGTCGAGCTTCAGATTGACCACGTCATACTTGCCAAGAAGCCCCGGCAGCGAGGCCGCATCATGCGCGCTTTCATCGGCGCAGACCGGCAGGGGCCGCGCGATCTCGGCCAGCATGTCGTCGGCGCCCTGCGGCAGCGGCTGCTCCACCATCTCCACGCCAAGCCGCAGAAGGTGCGGCGCAAGGTCGGTATAGACCTCGGGCGTCCAGCCCTCGTTCGCATCCACGATCAGCCGAACCTTCGGCGCCCCCTGCCGCACCGCCTCGATCCGCGGCATGTCCGATGGCGTGCCCAGCTTGACCTTCAGCACCGCCCGATGCGCATTGCGCGCCGCCGCCGCCCGCATCTTCTCGGGGGTATCCAGCGACAGGGTAAAGGCGATCTCCACCGGCTTCGGCGCCGCCAGCCCCGCCAACTGCCAGACCGGCCGCCCCGAGGCCTTCGCCTCCAGATCCCACAGCGCGCAATCCACCGCATTGCGCGCCGCCCCCGGCTTCATCGCCTCTTGCAGCGCCGCCCGCGTGATCCCTTCGGGCAGCGCCCGGATGGCAGCCACGGCGTCCTCCACCGTCTCGCCATAGCGCGGATAGGGCAGGCCCTCGCCCCAGCCGCGATGGCCATTGCGGGTGATCCTGGCCGTCACCACCCGCGCCTCGGTCTTCGACCCGCGCGAGATGGTGAAGGGATTGCGAAGCAGGAAGGTCTCGGCCTGAGCGGTGATCATGGGGCGACTCTAGCGGGCGGGGACAGACAGTGAAAGGCGCAAGCCTTGCTGCAGGCGCAAAACGGATATTGCACTGCGGCGCGCAACATTATAACCATCTGGGCGAACCAGGTGTAATATCCTTGCCCGCAGGAATTTCCATGAGCTTCCGCCTCCAGCCGCCCGCCCCCGCCCGTCCGAACCGCTGCCAGCTTTTCGGGCCCGGCTCGCGGCCCGAGCTTTTCGCCAAGATGGCCGCCAGCGCCGCCGATGTCATCAATCTCGACCTCGAGGATTCGGTCGCCCCCGCCGACAAGCCGCAGGCGCGCGCCAACATCATCAAGGCGATTTCGGAAATCGACTGGGGCCGCAAGACCCTTAGCGTCCGCATCAACGGACTCGACACGCCCTATTGGTACCGCGACGTGGTGGACCTGCTGGAACAGGCGGGCCCCCGTCTTGACCAGATCATGATCCCCAAGGTCGGCTGCGCGGCCGATGTCTATGCCGTCGATGCCCTTGTCACCGCCTGCGAGGCCGCCGCCGGCCGCCAGAGGCGCATCAGCCTGGAGGTCATCATCGAGACGGCGGCGGGCATCGCCCATGTCGAGGAGATCGCCGCCTCCAGCCCCCGGTTGCAGGCGATGAGCCTTGGCGCGGCGGACTTCGCCGCCAGCATGGGGATGCAGACCACCGGCATCGGCGGGACGCAGGAAAACTACTACATGCACCGCGAGGGGCAGAAATACTGGTCCGACCCCTGGCACTGGGCGCAGGCCGCCATCGTCGCCGCCTGCCGCACGCATGGCGTGCTGCCAGTCGACGGGCCGTTCGGCGACTTCTCGGATGACGAAGGCTTCCGCGCCCAGGCCCGCCGCTCGGCGACGCTGGGGATGGTCGGCAAATGGGCGATCCATCCCAAGCAGGTCGCGCTGGCGAACGAGGTCTTCACCCCCTCCGACGCCGCCGTGACCGAAGCGCGCGAGATCCTTGCCGCGATGGAGGCGGCGAAAGCCGCCGGTCAGGGGGCCGCGACCTACAAGGGGCGGCTCGTCGACATCGCCTCGATGCGCCAGGCCGAAGTGATCGTGCGCCAGGCCGAGATCATCGCCGGGGCCTGAGGAATCGTTGACAAGCTGCCCGCGAAACGGGCAGCTTTCCGTAGCGGCAGCGCCCGGATCGGGCAGACCGCAAAGCATACCCGGGCCGCGCATCAGGGGAGGGGAGGCCCCGCGCGGCGAAAGGGGAGGATGCACGCCCCGTGGCCCGGCCGCCTGGTTCGGATCACGGGGCGCTGCTGTTTCCAGCCAGGAACGCCGGCGAATTCCGAACGGAATTCGGTCCGATTTCCGTTCGGAAATCGCCGTCCCGGCGCGACCGGCCGCCTGCCTGTCCCCTGCGCGGGCCAAGCCCCGCATGGTTACCCATTTCTGAACGCCCGCCCGCAAGCCATTGAAAAGACAGGACCGGCACTTCTGTCCACGCTGGTCAGCCCCCCTTGCCCGTCCCGACCGGCCAAGCTACCCTCGCCCCTGACCCATCCCCCGGAGGCCCTCATGCACCCCATCGAAACCCGCCTCGCCCAGCTTGGCGTGACCCTCCCCGACGCCCCCGCCCCGGCGGCGAACTACGTCCCCTTCGTCCAGGTCGGGAACCTGGTCCACATCTCGGGCCAGATCAGCCAGAACGAAGGTGGCCTGATCAAGGGCCGCCTCGGCGAGGACCTTGCCGTCGAACAGGGCGCCGAGGCTGCGAAACGCTGCGCGATCTCCCTCCTCGCCCAGCTGAAGAAGGCCATCGGCGGCGACTGGGACCGCCTCGACCGCGCGGTCAAACTGGTCGGCTTCGTGAACTCCACCCCTGATTTCACCGACCAGCCCAAGGTCATCAACGGTGCCTCCGACTTCCTGGTCGCCGTTCTGGGCGATGCCGGCCGCCATGCACGCTCGGCCGTCTCGGCCGCCTCGCTGCCGCTGGGGGTGGCCGTGGAAATCGAGGCGATCTTCGCCCTCAAATGACCCGCATCCCGCTGCCCGAGGCGTTCCTCCGCCTCCCCATCACCCACCGCGCCCTGCATGACCGGACGCAGGGCCGGATAGAGAACTCCCCCGCCGCCATCCGCGCGGCGGTCGCGGCCGGATATGGGATCGAGGTCGACCTCCAGCTTTCGCAGGACGGGGTGGCGATGGTCTTCCACGACGATGACCTCGACCGCCTCACAGACGAGAAGGGCCCCGTCAACGCCCGCACCGCCGAGGAACTGGGCCGCATCGTCCTGAAGGACTCGACCGACACGATCCCCACTCTCGCCCAGGTCCTCGACCTGATCGGCGGCCGCGTGCCGCTTCTCATCGAGATCAAGGACCAGAGCCTGACCATGTCCGAAACCGACGGCCGACTGGAAACCGCGACGGCCGAGGCGCTGAAGGGCTACCGGGGCGACGTGGCACTGATGTCCTTCAACCCCCATTCCGTCGCCCACATGGCCCGCCTCGCCCCCCATCTGCCGCGCGGCATCACCACCTCGGCCTACGACCCTAAGGAGTGGGAACCCCTTCCGGCCGAGATCTGCGACCGGCTGCGGAAGATCCCCGACTACGACGCCACCCTGTCCAGCTTCATCAGCCACGAGGCTCCCGACCTTTCCCGCGACCGGGTGGCCGAACTGAAAGGCCAGGGCGCGACCATCCTCTGCTGGACGATCCGCTCGCCTGAAGCCGAGGCCCAGGCGCGAAGGGTTGCCGACAATGTGACCTTCGAGGGCTATCTCTCGCCGCTGCCGACTTGACGGCGGCGGACCGCCCGCCACCTTCCTTGGCGACCCGCGGAGCAGCCATGGCCGACCTCACCCTTCTGGACAATCTCGCCGATATCCCGGCTGCCGATTGGGACGCCATCGCCGCGCCGGAACAGGCGCAGGGCCGCCCTGTCGACCCGTTCACCACTCACCGCTTCCTCGCGGCGCTGGAGACCTCCGGCTCTACCGGCCCCGGCACCGGCTGGGAGGCCCGCCCCCTGGTCCTGCGCGACGAGGGGCGGCTTCTCGCGGCGACGCCGATCTATGTTAAGACCCACAGCCAGGGCGAATACATCTTCGACCACGGCTGGGCCGACGCGCTGGACCGCGCCGGGGGCCGCTACTACCCCAAGCTCCAGATCGCCGTCCCCTTCACCCCCGCCACGGGCCGCCGCTTCCTTGGCCCGGCGGACCACCGCGAGACGCTCTGGCGCGGGGCGATCGCGGTCGCGGCGCAGAACCGGCTGTCCAGCCTGCACGCCACCTTCTGCACCGCCGAAGAGGCCGAGGCGCTGGCCGGGGTCGAGGGCACGCTGCACCGCGTCACCCAGCAATTCCACTGGGAAAGCCGGGGCTACGCAGCGTTCGACGACTTCCTCGCCGACCTCTCCAGCCGCAAGCGCAAGATGATCCGCAAGGAACGCGAGACGGCGCGGGCCTCGGGCCTGACGATCCGCGCGCTGACCGGCGACGAGATCGAGCCCCGGCACTGGGATGCCTTCTGGACCTTCTACCAGGACACGGGCAGCCGGAAATGGGGCCGCCCCTACCTGACCCGCGACGCCTTCACTCGCTTTCACGAAACGATGCGGCAGGACATCCTCCTGGTCCTCGCCTTCAACGGCGAGGGGCCGGTGGCGGGCGCGCTGAACTTCATCGGCCGCGACACGCTTTATGGCCGCTACTGGGGCTGCGTCGAGGACCACCCCTGCCTGCATTTCGAGTTGTGCTACTATCAGGCCATCGACTGGGCCATCGCCAACGGGCTTTCGCGGGTTGAAGCCGGGGCGCAGGGAGAACACAAGCTCGCCCGCGGCTATCTGCCGGTCGAGACCCACTCGGTCCACTGGATCGCGGACCCCGGTTTCCGCAAGGCGGTGGATCGCTACCTGCAGGCCGAACGCCGCGCGGTGGGCGAAGAGATCGAGGTCCTGACCGCCTATGGACCGTTCCGGCGCACCTTGGCGGAACCGTAGACCGGGGGTTTCCCACCCCGGGACCCCCGTGGGATATTTGGGCAAAGATGAAAGGTGGGAGTTGCAGGATGCTGACCTTATACACCAACCCGCAGTCGCGCGGCCGGATCGCCCGGTGGATGCTGGAGGAGATCGGCCAGCCCTATGATACTATGGTGCTGGACTATCATACCAGCATGAAGGCGCCGGAGTATCTGGCGATCAATCCGATGGGCAAGGTCCCGGCGCTGGTGCATGACGGCAAGGTGGTGACCGAGAATGCGGCGATCTGCACCTATCTGGCGCTGACCTTCCCAAAGGCCGGCCTGATGGCCGAGGATCAGGCGGCCTTCTTCCGCTGGCTGTTCTTTGCGGCGGGACCGTTGGAGCAGGCGGTGGTCAACGCCTCGTTCGGCTGGCTGACGCAGGGTCCGCAGGACAAGCGCCGGGCGGGATATGGCGACCTGGGCGACGTGGTGCAGGCGCTGACCGGGCATCTGGCGGCCAACGACTATATTGCCGACGGGCGCTTCACGGCGGCGGATGTCTATGTCGGCAGCCAGGTCGGCTGGGGGATGCAGTTCGGCACGATCCCGGCCAATGACGTGCTGGCCGCCTACTGGACGCGCCTGAAGGACCGCCCGGCCAGGCTGGCCGCAGATGCCAAGGACAACGCCCTTATCCCAGCGAGGCCCGCATGACCCCCCTTCTGCCCCCCGAGGACCGCAAGATACTTTTGCCCGCCTTGGGTGAAACCGGCTGGACCGCAGTGCCGGACCGTGACGCCATCCGAAAGGTGCTGAAATTCCGCAACTTCTCGGAAGCCTGGGGTTTCATGTCCCGTGCGGCCCTGGTGGCGGAAAAGCTGAACCACCACCCGGAGTGGCGGAACGTCTACAACGTGGTCGACGTGACGCTGACCACGCATGACTGCCACGGCCTTAGCCGCCTGGACGTCGAGCTTGCCCAGGCGATGGACAAGCTGGCCGGCAGCGCCGAAGTGCAACGCAACCACGGCGAGCCAGTCATGTCGCTGTGCGAGATTCGGGCGCGCAAGGCCTGACGCATCGCTCGCCGATGACTTCGTCACTCCTCGCTGGCCCCCAGCCGAGGAGGAGACGAAGTCATCGACGAGGGGTCGGGTCAAAGCTGCGACAGAAGATGCTCGCCAGCCGAAATCTCGCAGCCCGGCCCGACCTCGGGGTTGAACTGGGTCACCACCCCATCCTCGGCCAGCAGCGAATACCGCTTGGACCGCGCGAAGAAGCCCAGGTGCGGCACGTCGAAAGTCTGGCCCACGGCCTTGGAAAAGCTGGAATCGGCATCCGCCAGCATGGTGATCCCGGCTGCGGTGGCCCCGGTCGCCTCGCCCCAGGCCTTCATCACGAAGGGATCGTTGACGCTGACGCAGATGATCTCGTCCACGCCCTTCTCGGCGAGCTTCCCGGCCGTGCGGATGAAACTGGGCACATGCGCGGTCGAGCAGGTGCTGGTATAGGCCCCCGGCAGCCCGAAGATCACGACCTTGCGGCCCTTCAGCCTGTCGGCCAGGTTCACCGTCTCGGCCCCCGCCTCACCCATCTTCAGCAGCGTCGCCTCTGGCAGTTTCGCCCCGATCTCGATCGTCATTGTCCCTCATTCCCTTTCAGGCGCCTCACGTTGCGCCGGTTGCCCCATGGGTTATAGGGTCGCGCGCAGGACATGCCAGGGGGATGCGCGATGCGGATTTTGATCGTCGGGGCGGGACAGGCAGGGGCGGCGTTGGCGGCGAAGCTGCGTAGCCTGGGGCACAAGGACGAGATCGTGATGCTGGGGGACGAGCCCGCCCCGCCCTACCAGCGCCCGCCGCTTTCCAAGGCCTATCTCCTGGGCGAGATGGAGGAGGACCGGCTCTGGCTTCGCGGGCCCGAGTTCTGGGCCGAAAATGGCGTCGACCTGCGGCTGGGCCAGGCGGTGACCGATCTTGACCCCACCGCAAGGACGGTGACGGTGGGCGACGAGGTGCTGGACTATGACCAGCTGGCGCTGACCACCGGCTCCACCCCCCGCCGCCTGCCCCCGGCTCTCGGCGGCGCGCTGGAGGGGGTCTACACCGTCCGGACCCTGGCCGATGTCGACGCGATGCGGGCCGAGTTCCAGCCCGGCCGCCGCGTCATCATCGTCGGCGGCGGCTACATCGGGCTTGAGGCGGCCGCCGTGGCCGCCAGGCTGGGCCTTCACGTCACCGTCCTTGAAATGGCCCCCCGCATCCTGCAACGCGTCGCCGCGCCCGAAACCTCGGACCACATCCGCGCCCTGCACCAGTCGCATGGCGTGACGGTGATGGAGGGCACTGCCCTTGACCGGCTGCAAGGCGACGACCGCGTGACCGGCGCGATCCTGCAGGATGGCCGCATCCTGCAGGCCGATTTCGTGATCGTCGGCGTGGGGATCACGCCCAACACCCATCTCGCCGAACAGGCGGGCCTTGCCATCGACAACGGCATCGCCACCGACACCCTGGGCCGGACCTCCGATCCCTCGATCTGGGCGGCGGGCGACTGCGCCTCCTTCCCCCATGCCGGGGGTCGGCTGCGGCTGGAAGCGGTCGGCAATGCCATCGACATGGCCGAGGCGGTGGCCGCGAACATGCTGGGCGCGAACCAGCCCTATCACGCCAAGCCCTGGTTCTGGTCCGACCAGTACGACCTGAAACTCCAGATCGCCGGTCTGAACACCGGCTATGACCGGATCGTCACGCGGACCGAAGGCGGCACCAGCTTCTGGTACTATAGGGGCGACACCCTGCTGGCCGTCGACGCGATGAACGACAGCCGCGCCTATATGGTCGGCAAGCGCCTGATCGAGGGCGGCAAGTCGCCCGCGCCCGAGGCGGTCACCGGCACCCCCGACCTCAAGGCACTGCTCAAGTGAGGATCATCGGCGGCAGCCGCCGGGGCCTGAAACTGGCCGATGTGGGCGAGGGCGACGCGGCCGCTCACCTTCGCCCGACCTCGGACCGGGTGCGCGAGGCGATCTTCAACCTGCTGATCAACGCCCATGGCGACCCGGTGACCTGTGCCCGCGTCCTCGATCTGTTCGCCGGGACCGGCGCGCTGGGGCTGGAGGCGCTCAGCCGTGGCGCGTCGCATGCGACCTTCGTCGATGACGGCCCCAAGGCGCTGGCCCTCCTGAAATCCAACATCGCGAAACTCCGCGCCGAGGGCGAAACCCGCATCCTCCGCCAGGACGCCACCCGTCTGCCCGCGAACCCCGACGCGCCCTTCACCCTGATCTTCCTCGATCCGCCCTATGGCAAGGCCCTGGGCGAGACCGCACTGGCCCAGGCCCGGACGCAGGGCTGGCTCGCCCCCGGCGCGACCGTGGTGTGGGAGGAACGCCAGCCCCCCACCCCGCCCGAAGGCTTCACCCAACTCGACCAGCGCCGCTATGGCGACACCACCGTCACGATCCTGGAAGGCCCGCCATGACCCGCCCCGCCGCCGTTCTCTTCGACTGCGACGGGGTGATCGTCGACAGTGAAGGCCCGACCTTCGACCTCATCCTCGCCGACCTCGCGACGCGCGGCCTGCGCCTGACCCTGGAAGAGTTCGAGACCGACTATATCGGCGGAACGATCGAAACGATCGGCGCCCGCGCCTGCGCCGCCGGGGCCATCCTGCCGGACGGCTGGGTCGCCGACATCTATGCCCGCATGTACGCGATGCTCCGCGCAGGCACCCCGCTGATCCCCGGCATCACCGCCGTCTTCGACCGCCTCGACGCCGCCCACATCCCCTATGCCGTGGGCTCCAACGGCCCGCTGGAAAAGATGCGGATCAGCCTTGGCAAGCATGGCCTGATCCCCCGTTTCCGCGCGGTCCTCTCGGCCCAGGCCCTCGGTCGGCCAAAGCCCGCCCCCGATGTCTACCTCGCCGCCGCTTCCGCCTGCGGCGCCAACCCCTCCGCCTGCGTGGTGATCGAGGACAGCCCTGCAGGCGCCCGTGCCGCCCTTGCCGCCGGGATTCCCTGCCTCGGCTACATCGGCCACGGCCCCGACACGCCCCCGGCCCGGGGCCTTGCCGCCCTTGGCCTCCCGCTCTTCGGAAGCATGGACGCCTTGCCAGCCCTCCTCGGCCTCTGACATTTTCTGTCCCCAAATATCCCGGGGGTTTGGGGGCAGCGCCCCCATCAACCTCGTCCCCGCGCCCTTCGCGCGGGGACGAGAGAAAAGGCTCGCGGCACAAGCCGCTCCGCTTGACAGGCGCCGGTGACGCGGCGTTGCGGGTGACAGGCCGGGCACCCCGCGCCATTCTGCCGGGAAAAGAGGAACCCATGACCAGCTACCCCCACCTCCTCGCGCCGATCACTCTTGGCGGCCGCACCCTCCGCAACCGCAGCCTCATGGGCTCGATGCACACGGGGCTTGAGGAAACCGGCGACTGGTCCCGCGTGGCGGCTTTCTATGCCGCCCGCGCGCGCGGCGGCGCGGGTCTCATCGTCACCGGCGGCATGGCCCCGAACCGCGAGGGCGGGGTCTTCCCCGGCGCCGCGGGCCTGTTCACCGCCACCGACATCGCCAACCACCGCCGCGTCACCGAGGCCGTCCATGCCGAGGGCGGCCATATCGTCATGCAGATCCTGCACGCCGGCCGCTACGCCTATTCCCCCGACTGCGTCGCCCCCTCCGCCGTCAAATCCCCGATCTCGCCCTTCCCCCCGCGCGAACTGGACGAAGCAGGGATAGAGAAACAGATCGCGGACATCGCCACCGCCGCCGCCCGCGCGCTGGAGGCCGGCTATGACGGGGTGGAGGTGATGGGCTCCGAGGGCTATTTCCTCAACCAGTTCCTCGTCACCCACACCAACCGCCGCAGCGACCGCTGGGGCGGCGACTACACCAACCGGATGCGCCTGCCCGTCGAAACCGTCGCCCGCGTGCGCGCCGCGATGGGGCCGGACGCCATCCTCGTCTACCGCATCTCGCTGATCGACCTGATCCCCAACGGCTCCACCTGGGACGAGGTCGTCACCCTCGCCAAGGCCATCCAGACCGCCGGGGCCTCCGTCCTGAACACCGGCATCGGCTGGCACGAGGCGCGGGTGCCCACCATCGCCACTTCGGTCCCCCGCGCCGCCTTTGCCCATCTGACCGCCCGCCTGAAGCCCGAGGTCGGCATCCCCGTCATCACCTCCAACCGGATCAACTCGCCCGAAGTGGCCGAGAGCCTCCTTGCCGAAGGTGCGGCCGACATGGTCTCCATGGCGCGGCCCTGGCTGGCGGATGAGGCGTTCATCGCCAAGGCCGCCGCGGGTCGCGCGGCCGAAATCGCGCCCTGCATCGCCTGCAACCAGGCCTGCCTTGACCACACTTTCAGTGGCAAACTCACCTCTTGCCTGGTGAACCCCCGCGCCTGCCATGAGACAGAGTTGTCCTACACCCCCGCGACCCAGCCGAAGCGCATCGCTGTCGTCGGCGCAGGCCCGGCCGGGATGATGACGGCAATCGTCGCGGCGCAACGTGGGCACCACGTGACGCTCTTCGACAAGGCCCCGCAGGTCGGCGGCCAACTCAACCTTGCCAAGCAGGTGCCGGGGAAAGAGGAATTCCACGGCCTCGTCGCCTGGTTCGCCACCATGCTGCAATTCCCCGGCATCACCCTGCGCCTTGGGCTCGAGGCCACGGCCGACGACCTGCGCGCCTTCGACGAGGTGGTGATCGCCACCGGCGTCACCCCGCGCGATCCCGGCATCCCGGCGGAACAGGGGGCCAAGGTGCTCTCCTATATCGAGGTCCTGCAAGGCGCCCCCGTGGGCAGCCGCGTTGCGGTTGTAGGGGCCGGGGGGATCGGCTTCGACGTGGCCGAGACGCTGGTGCATCAGGGCACCAGCCCTACCCTGGATCCCGACCTCTGGCGCAGCGAATGGGGCGTCAGCGCCCCCTGGGCCGACCGGGGCGGACTTGCGCCCGAAGGCCCCCGACCGCATCCCCCGGCGCGTGAGGTGCATCTGTTGCAGCGCAAGGCGGAAAAGCCGGGGCGGCACCTGGGCAAGACCACCGGCTGGATCCACCGCGCCAGCCTGGCGATGAAAGGGGTTCGGATGCTGGGCGGCGTGACCTATGACCGGATCACGGCCGAGGGGCTCTGGCTCTCGCGCCCCGGCGAGGCAGTGCAGCTTCTGCCGGTGGACACGGTCGTACTCTGCGCCGGACAGGAACCCGACCGCAGGTTGTCGGACCAGCTCGACCGGCTGGGAATCCGCCACCACCGGATCGGCGGGGCGGATGTCGCGGCCGAGCTGGATGCCAAGCGCGCGATCGATCAGGCCGCGCGCCTGGCCGCCACGCTTTAGCCGCCCGAGGCCTCGGTCTCCGCCGCCGGGAGCGTGATCACGCCATTGTCCAGCGCGGTCTGCAACTCGGTCGCGTCGACCTGACCATCGACGTTCAGGTCGATCCCGGCAAAGCCTTCCTCGGTCAGGTCGGTCCAGACGGCCTGCAGCTCGACCAGCGACCAGGTTCCGTTTTCGTCCGTGTCGGGCACATCGGGCAGCGTCGCGGTTTGCGCGGCGGCGGCCGTGGCCAGGGCAAGCGGCGCAAGGAACAGGGCGATACGGGTCATGGTGTTCTCCTTTTTCGATCCATGAGTGCGGCAGGCTGTCAGCCCGCCCACGATCGGGAAGCTGGGCCAAGTCAGGAGCACATTCCAGATGCGGCGACCAATTCCGCAAAATCCCGGCGATTCCTTGCGGTTTTTCCTGTTAAACCGGAACGTTTTCCCGCTCAGAGCACAACCACGGGTCTTGGGCCGCCGATCCCGGCCAAGGGAACGGGCGGGATGCCGCCCAGCGCTTCCGTTTCGCTGCCTTGAACGATCCCACAGAATACCCCGGATAGGTCGCGCCCTTGCCCCCATCCTGCCCGATTTCCGCATGACATATTGATGAAAAGGCGTGCGGTTCCCGAAGAGGACGAAATGGATCGACTGACCGAGATGGAGGCCTTCGCCACCGTGGTGGACCAGGGCGGTTTCACCGATGCAGCCAAGAAGATGGGCATCTCGAAATCCGCCGTGTCAAAGCATGTCTCCGCGCTTGAGGCCCGCCTCGGCGCGCGCCTTCTGAACCGCACCACCCGCCGCGTCAGCCCGACCGAGATCGGCCTTGCCTACTACGACCGCGCCCGCCGCGTGCTGAACGACGCGGGCGAGGCCGACGCGCTGGTGACCAGCATGCAATCCGCGCCCTCGGGCCTGTTGCGGGTCAGCGTGGCCACCGATTTCGGCGTGAACCTCCTGTCGCCGATCCTGGGGGATTTCCTGCTGGAATACCCCGACATCACCGTGAACATGGTCCTGAACAACCGCTATGTCGAACTGATCAGCGAAGGCTTCGACATGGCGATCCGCGTCGGCGATCTTGAGGACTCCAGCCTTCGCGCGCGCAAGCTGACCGAAACCACCAAGCGGATGATCGGCGCGCCGTCCTATTTCCAGAAATACGGCCGGCCGCAGAAGATCGACGATCTGAACGACCACAAGCTCCTGCATTATTCCAACCAGGCCAACGGCAACGTCTGGAAGATCACCGCGCCCTCGGGGGAAAAGCGGCAGGTCCGCTCCGTCGGCTGGCTGACGGTGAACGACGGGCAAAGCCTTCTCAACGCCGCGATCTCGGGCCTGGGCATCGCCTACCTGCCCAGCTTCCTTTACGCCGACGCCATGCGCCAGGGCCTGGTGGAAGAGGCGATCCCCGGCCTTCCGGTCGAAACGCTGGGCATCTACGCCGTCTACCCGCCCGGCCGCTTCACCCAGCCCAAGGTGCGCGCCTTCATCGACTTCCTGGCCAAGCGCTACATGGAAAAGGGCCCCGACAACTGGTGACCGCGACAGGGGGGTCCCCTCACCCCCGACTGCACGGTCCCTCAACGGGTCGAGGTGACAACCGCCTCGACCCGTCTGTTCTTCTGGCGCCCCGCTTCGGTCTGGTTGGTCGCCCGGGGCGCCAGGAAGCCGACGCCTTCCGCGCTGATTCGCCCGACCTCGACGCCATAGGCATCGACCAGCGCCTGCGCCACCGCCTCGGCCCGGCGCTCTGACAGCGCGATATTCGCCGCAAGGCTTCCCGAGGCATCGGTATGCCCCACCAGCGCCAGCGTGCCGTCCGGGTTGGCCTCCAGCCAGGCTGCCAGCGCCGCCAGCGAGGCATAGTCCCCCTCGGCCAGCGCCGCCGCGCCGCTGGCGAAGACCAGGTCCTCCAGCACCACCGCGCCGCTCTGGTCCAGCGCCGCCCCGATATCGCCAGTGACCGGCGCAGGCAGGGCGCGCGGCACCTCCACGTCCAGATCCACGCTTTCGCCCTGCAGCGCCACAGGTGCCGGGGCGGGACCGACCCTTGTGATCTGCACATAGGCGGACGAGGCCGACCGGCTGACCAGGACCGAGATCGCCTCTTCCCCCTTCTCCGCCGACAGGAACCGGAAATCGCCCAGATCGACATGCATGTCCGGTTCCGGCATCACCTCGGTGCCAAAGCGGAAGTCGAACCCTCCGCAGCCTTCGGTCTCGCAATCCAGCAGGACCTCATAGCCCGCCGCCAGGATCTGCGCACGCAGCGGGTCCAGTACCGCCAGGGTTGTCAGGTCGGGTGCGTCCAGCTGGAACACCCTCTGATCCAGCGCGCCCTCGACGCTGCGGGCGGGCACCGCCTGACCGTCGAAAGGGGCCAGCGGCAGGGCGTAACTGCCGAAGCTCTCGCTGCGGCTTTCCTCGGCCAGCACCGGGGCGGGCAGGTCCAGCGTCAGCCCATGCGCCAGCGACGGCAAGACCGCCCAGAGTACAACAGCCTTGAAGACGTTCTGCACTGCCCGCGCCGCTTTCCGCGATCACTTCATCCGGTAGTGATACTCTCCCACAACCCGCATCCCAAGGCGAGCGTAGAGCGCGCGAGCGGCGGTGTTCTGCCGGGTAACGACCAGCGAGAGGTCCCGCGCCCCCTCCCCCGCCGCCCAATTCGCCGCCGCGCGCAAAAGCGTCGCGCCGATTCCCTGCCGCCGGACCGCCTCGCGCACCTCGACCGCATGGACCATCGCCTGTTCCCCCGCCAGCGCCACGAAGGCCGCGCCCGCGGGCCGGTCGTCATGTCGCGCCAGGATCGCCGCATGCGGCCCCATGACGCGGGCCATCACCGCGAGCCGCGCGGCGCCGATCCCGCCCTCGGCCCAGATTGCGCGCGTGATCTCCAGCGGCGGCCAATGCGGAAAGGCCGACAGCGGCGGCAGCTCAGCCGTCAGCACCGCGACCGGAGCGGTATAGGCCACCACCGGATCGACCACCCGCCAGTCCCGCGCCTCCAGCGCCGCGTCCAGCGCTTCGTCGCCGGAGCGGATCATCACCAGCCCCTGGTCCAGAGCGTCCAGATCAGCCTCGGTCCACGCGCCCTCGCAGCTTGCGGCAGAGACCCGCTTGCCGCCCCCCGCGCCCTCGCGGCACAGGAACGGCCCCTGCTGCCAGACCTGCGCCGGGGGCCAGGTCGCCTCCATCACGCGGGCCAGCGCCTCGGGTGTCATCCGAACAGCCTGGTCAGCTTGACCATCGCCTCGGCCAGCCGTCCCGGATCGGTGCCCCGGATCACCAGATTGGTCCCATGCGCGCCGTTCTGGATGAAGGGATAAGAGCCCATCGACAGATCGGGGAATTCTGCCGCCAGCACGCCGAACGGACCCGCGATCTCGCCCTCGCCCCGGTTGACCCGCAGGGATTGCGACATCAACGGCGGGCCCCCGGTCAGCTTGGGCAACACGCTGGCCACCATCGCCTGAAAGATGTTCGGCACGCCTGCCATCACATGCACATTGCCGATGGTGAATCCCGGCGCGGTCGAGACCGGATTCTCGATCAGCTCGGCCCCCTCCGGGATCCGCGCCATCCGCTGCCGCGCCTCGTTGAAGGGCAGGCCCGAGCGGTCGTAATGCGCCTGCAACAGCGCCATCGCATCGGCGCGGTGGCCGATTTTGGCCCCCATCGCCTCGGCGACAGCATCGGCCGTGATATCGTCATGCGTGGGCCCGATTCCGCCGCTGGTGAACAGATGCGTGTA
>JBKHWC010000010.1:54646-61909 GCA_046569765.1 Alphaproteobacteria bacterium
GCGTTTCAAACCCCGCCTCTGGCCAATTCCGCGCAAGGCTCTTATGTAGGGGCCAAGGAGACTTGCCGTGGACGAACAGCGCGCCCGTATCACCAAGGATGGCATCCGCATCTATGAGGATGCGGATTTCGCGGGCATGCGCGCCGCAGGCCGCGTCGCGGCCGAGATTCTGGACGCTGTCGCGCCCCTGGTGGTGCCGGGCACGACCACTGCCGCGATCGACGACTTCATCACCGAAGAGATCAGGCGCCGCGGCGCGATCTCGGCCACCATCGGCTACAAGGGCTACAAGCACGCCTCCTGCATCAGCGTGAACCATGTGGTCTGCCACGGCATCCCCGGCGCACCGATTCCTCTCGGCAAGACCGAGACGATCTCGAAGGACCTGGAGAAGCGGCGCAAGGACGACAGGCTGCTGGACGGCGACATTCTGAACATCGACGTGACCGTGATCGTCGATGGCTGGTACGGTGACACCAGCCGGATGTATGTCGCGGGGACACTCAGCCCCGCCGCCGACCGGCTGATCCGCACCACGCATGACGCCCTGATGCGCGGGATCGAGGTGGTCCGCCCCGGCAACACCTTCGGCGACATCGGCCATGCGATCCAGTCCTATGTCGAGGCCAGCGGGATGAGCGTCGTGCGCGATTTCTGCGGCCACGGGCTGGGCCGCGTGTTCCATGCGCCGCCAAACGTCCTGCACTATGGCCGCCCCGGCGCGGGCCCGGTGCTGGAGGAAGGCATGTTCTTCACCATCGAGCCGATGGTGAACCTGCGCCGCCCCGAGACGCATGTGCTGAAGGACGACTGGACCGCGGTGACCCGCGACCGCTCGCTCTCGGCGCAGTTCGAACATTCGGTGGGCGTGACCGCGACCGGCGTCGAGATTTTCACGCTGTCGCCGGGCAAGTTCCACCCGACCTGGGGCTGAGGGGCCCAGAATCCTTAAGCAAGGATATTGACAGATTTCCTGCTCAAGAAATTTTGCCGCTACCCTGCCGTTTCCGCACAATGCCGCCGGAAGGCCCGCTTCAACAGCTCCAGCTCGGCCCGCAGCAGGCTGACCTCGGCCCGCAGATCCTCATCCGGCGGCAGGCCCGCGATCAGCGTGATCTGCGTCAGCACCTCGCCCCCCAGCCGCAGCAGCACCGTCTGCACCCCTTCCGACAGGATCGAGCCCGGCAGCGGCACCCGCACCGCATGGCCCTGGTCCCCCGGCAGCGCCGCGACCTCGACCCCCGGCAGAGCCATGCCGTCATGCAGCGCCTCGACCACCGGGGCCTCGCCCCCGCCGGTCAGCACGCCCTCCCATACCCCATGCGCAATCCGGGTCTGGCTCAGCTTCGCCATCTTGGGCCTCACAGCTCGGCGCGCGGGCGGCGGCTAAGCACCACGTCGCGCAGCAGAATGCGGGTCTGCGCCGCATCGTTGAAGATCAGGTCCAGCCAGACCCGTTCGATCCGCCCCGAGTCGATCCCGCCATAGGCGAGGTCGAACTCGGCCCATTTCCCTGGCCCCTCCGGCAGGTCGCTGATCATCTGCGCCACCGCATCGCCATGCTTCACGTTCAGCCGGGCATAGGCGCGCAGCGGCCGGTCGGCCTCGATCACCGCCTCCAGCCGCACCAGATGCCGCAGGCTCAGGTCCGAGACCGCCGCCTGCGGAAAACTCGCCGACAGCGACAGGAAACTGCCCCGAAAGCCGAACACCTCCACCACCAGCCCGAACGGAGCTCGCGCCTCCATCCCGTTCGACACCTGCCGCAGCGCGATCTCGGAGAGCGGGCAGTCGTGGTACAGCCCGAGGTCCTCGCTGACCTGGGTCGCCTTGTCCCCTGCCACCAGCCCCGGCAGCGGCAAGGACCCATGCCAGGCATCCGGCCGCCAGGTCCAATCGGTGCCCAGCGCCAGCTGCGGCGGCTGACCCTGCAACAGTGGCAGGGCAAGCCGGGCATCCGCTGCATGGATCACCCGGTCGATCTCCCGCCGCATGGTCCGCGCCTCGGCCCGAAGCGCGCGCAGCTCGAACAGGTCAAGCTCGGGCGCATCGGCGCTGGCCCTGGTCCAGCGCCCCTGCACCCGGCTCAGGCACCAGCGATCCAGCGCCTGGGCCAGCCGTCCGGCCATTACTGGTCCATGTAGACGTGGCTTTCGGCCTTGCCGCCGGGATGTGTCACCGCCCCCCAGCGCGCGCCGCCGACCAGCTTGGCGAACTTGTGCACCGCGCCCGAGGTGTACTGGGTCTTGCGCGGCCCCTTCCACTCGGCCTTGCGCTTGGCCATTTCCTCGTCCGAGACCGCGACCGACAGCTCACCCGTCACCGCGTTCAGCGTGATCACGTCACCGTTCTTCAGTAGCGCAATCGGCCCGCCATGCGCCGCTTCCGGCCCGACGTGGCCGACGCAGAACCCGCGAGTCGCGCCACTGAAGCGCCCGTCGGTGATCAGCGCCACCTTCTTGCCCATGCCCTGACCGGACAGGGCCGCCGTGGTCGCCAGCATCTCGCGCATCCCCGGGCCACCGGCCGGGCCTTCGTTGCGGATGACGATGACCTCGCCTTCCTTGTATTCGCGCTTCTTCACCGCCTCGAAGGCGTCCTCTTCACATTCGAAGACCCGTGCCGGGCCGGTGAACACCTGTTCGGCCTCGGTCATCCCGGCGACCTTCACGATGGCCCCGTCGGGCGCCAGGTTGCCGCGCAGCGCGACCACGCCGCCCGTCTTGGTGATGGGCGAGCCGATGTCATAGATCACCCGGCCATCCGCCTCACCGCGGATCTCGTCCAGGCTTTCGCCCAGGGTCTTGCCGCTGGCGGTCATGCAGTCGAGGTGCAGCAGGCCCGCCTTGGCCAGTTCCTTCATCACCACGGCCACGCCGCCGACCTCATGCAGGTCCTTGGCGACATAGCGGCCACCGGGCCGCAGGTCGACGAAGTAAGGCGTGTCCTTCATGCAGGCCGCCACGTCGAAGAGGTCGAAGTCGATCCCCGCCTCATGCGCAATCGCCGGCAGGTGCAGCGCCGCGTTCGTCGAGCCACCCGTGCAGCCCACCACCCGGGCCGCGTTTTCCAGCGACTTCCGCGTCACGATATCACGGGCGCGGATGTTCTTCTCGATCAGGTTCATCACCGCAACGCCCGAGGCCTCGCAGAACTGGTCGCGGCTTTCATAGGGCGCAGGGGCGCTGGAGGAATTCAGCAGCGCAAGCCCGATCGCTTCCGACACGCAAGCCATGGTGTTCGCCGTATACTGCGCGCCACAAGCGCCCGAGGACGGGCAGGCCACCCGCTCCATGATCTCCAGCTCGGCGTCCGACAGGTTGCCGGCCTGGTGCTTGCCCACGGCCTCGAACATGTCCTGCACCGTGATGTCCTGGCCCTGATAGCGGCCCGGCAGGATCGACCCGCCATAGATGAAGACCGAGGGCACGTTCAGCCGCACCATCGACATCATCATCCCCGGCAGCGACTTGTCGCAGCCCGCAAGGCCGACCAGCGCGTCGTAGCAGTGCCCGCGCATCGTCAGTTCCACCGTATCGGCAATCGCATCGCGCGAGGCGAGCGAGGAGCGCATCCCCTCGTGTCCCATCGCGATCCCGTCGGTCACGGTGATCGTGGTGAACTCGCGCGGGGTGCCGCCACCCTTCTTGACGCCCTGCTTCACGACCTGGGCCTGACGGTTCAGCGCGATGTTGCAGGGGGCGGCCTCGTTCCAGCAGGTGGCGACGCCGACCCAGGGCTGGTGGATTTCCTCTTCCGTGATGCCCATCGCGTAGAAATAGCTGCGGTGCGGCGCGCGGGCGGGGCCCT
The DNA here is from genome assembly GCA_046569765.1 of Alphaproteobacteria bacterium. Taxonomy (GTDB): domain Bacteria; phylum Pseudomonadota; class Alphaproteobacteria; order Rhodobacterales; family Rhodobacteraceae; genus Tabrizicola. Next base: position 58,457 of record JBKHWC010000010.1, read on the forward strand.
CGGTCACATGGCGGCTGGGAAGTTTCGACTTGTCGAAACGGGCATTGGTCATGGCGGTTCCTCACGGGGCTAGGCTCGGCCGCAAGGGATAAAGGCCCGCCCCGCCCGGAGCAAGCCGAAACGGGGGGTCAGCCCCCGTTCAGCGCCACCGTTGCCTGCTGCATCACGCCGTCCAGTTGCAGCCGCAGGCTGTTGACCACCGCCACATAGCTTTCCAGCGGAGCCTCCAGCGACGGGACCAGCCGCGACAGGGTGGGGGCGGCGATGTAAAGACCCGAACCGATCATGGCCAGGGTCATCACCATGAGGAACCCGCTGCGGAAGCCGCCCCGGGACTGGGCCACCGGGGGCGGCATGGCGGCCGATGCCTCGTCATCGCCCTGCGGATGTTCCGAAGGTCGCAGCGACGAGTTGATCTCCTCGACATCCGGCAGCAGATCGCGCCGGGGCGCGGGCTTGGCCTCCTCGACCGCAACCGCGGTCACCGCCGCCACCGGGGGGACGACCTGCAACTTCGGGGCGACGGCCTCGCTCTGCCGGGCCTTGGCCTCGCGCTCGGCCTCCTCGCGCAGGATCGCCAGGACCGAGTCATCCACCTTGTAGCCCGCTTCGGGCGCGCGTTCGACCGGCGGCTCGTCCTCCTCGGGTGCGGGCTCCACTTCCGGCTCTTCGACCGGAACCTCTTCCGGGGCTTCCACCGGGGGCTCTTCCGGCGCTTCCACCGGGGGCTCCTCCGGGGCTTCCTGAGGCCCCTCGTCCGGCAGTTCGACCGGAACCGGCTCGGGGACCTCCTCGATCTGGGGCATCGGCGCCTCGACCGGAGGGCGCGGCTCTGCCGGCGCGCTCAACTCTTCGACCGGGGCGGAGGCCGCCGCCGCAGCCGCCGCACGGGGGCGCATCTGGAACCAGGCATGACCGCAGTTCGCACATTGCACATCGCGGCCACTGTCCGGGATCGCATCGTCCGGAACTTCGTATTTCGCCTCGCAGTTCGGACAAACCAGCCGCATTTTTTCCCTCAAGCCTTGTTTCCGGCCTTCGCTCACGGATTTGTAACCCTTAATTCCTGTTGTTCCAAGGCTTTGTCGCGCGCCCTTTTACAATCCTCCCCGCCTGTGCGATGGAAAGCGCAGTCCGGCCGGACCGCACAGCCGCCCAGCCGGGGACGCACCAGGGAACCAGACGTGATCGCCTTTGACAACGTGGCCTACAGCTATGGCGGTGGAGACCTCCTCTCCGAGGTCTCGCTACGCCTTGCCCCGGGGTCGTTCCATTTCCTGACCGGCCCCTCGGGCGCGGGCAAATCCACCCTCCTGAAACTCTGCTATGCCGAGCTTCTGCCCACCTCCGGCCGCGTCACCCTGTTCGACCGCGACGTGACCACCCTCTCGCGCGACGACGTGGCCCGCACCCGCCGCCGGATCGGGATCGTGCACCAGGACTGCAAGTTCCTCGACCACCTGACACTGGCTGCCAACATGGCGCTGCCCTTCACCGTCTCCGACCGCGAAAGCGACCCGCAGGACATGGACGACCTGCTGGGCTGGGTCGGCCTCAAGCACCTTGCCGACGCCTACCCGCCGCAACTGTCAGGCGGCGAGCGCCAGCGCGCCGCCCTCGCCCGCGCTGTCACCGTGGACCCCGACGTCATCCTTGCCGACGAACCCACCGGCAACGTCGACTGGGAGATGTCGCTCCGCATCCTCACCCTGCTGGTCGAGCTCAACAAGATGGGCAAGACCATCCTCGTCGCCACCCATGACCTGAACCTGATCCGCCAGGCCAAGGCGCAGATCCAGGCCCGCGTCCTGCGCATCGCCAAGCATCGCGTGCAACTCGCGGGGGCCGATCTGTGAGGTTCCCCAAGGCCAAGCCCGCCAGCCCCGCCACTCGCGCGCTTCAGGTCGTGCCGCCTTCGGGCCCCACTGCCTGGCTCACCACCTTCACCGCCGGCGCGATGACCTTCCTTTGCGTCTTCGCCCTTGCCCTCTCGCTCGCCTCCGGCCGCCTTGCCGACCGCTGGTCCGAGGCGCTGGCCAAGACCGCCACCATCCGCCTCTCGGCCCCGGCCGAACAGGTCCAGCTCCAGACCGACGCGATCCTCGCCACGCTGGCCACCACCCCCGGCATCGCCAGCTTCCGCCTGATCGACGACTCCGAGACCCGCGCCCTTCTTGAACCCTGGTTCGGCCCTGGCTTGCCCGTAGAGGCCCTGCCGATCCCCCGCCTGGTCGAACTGGTCGAGGCCGACCCGCCCTATGATTCCGAAGGCCTGAAACAGCGCCTCGCCGCCGAGGCGCCGGGCGCGGTTCTTGACGACCACACCCGCTGGCGCCGCCCCCTGGCCGAGGCCGCCGGGCGCATCCGCCTTCTCGGTGTCCTTTCCATCGCGCTGATCGGGGCCGCGATGGCCGCGATGATCACCCTTGCCGCCCGCGCCGCGCTTGCAACCAACGCGCAGGAAATCCGCGTCCTTCGCCTGGTCGGCGCCAAGGACAGCTATATCGCCCGCGCTTTCGTCCGCCGTTTCACGCTGCGCACGCTGGGCGGCGCGGCCGTGGGCGCCGCTGTCGGCATGGCCGGGGTCGCCGCGCTCCCCACCGCCGATGCCGCCGGGGGCTTCCTCACCGGCCTTGGCTTCACCGGCACCGGCTGGCTCTGGCCCCTCGCTCTCCCTCCCCTCGCCGCGCTGGTCGCTTTCCTCGCCACCCGCCGCGCCACCTTCCAGAAACTCCGGGAACTGACATGACCCCGATCCGCTGGCTTCTCAGCCTGGTCTTCATCGTCCAGATGTATCTCGCCATGGCCGTGATTGCCGTGGTCTTCGCCCCCTGGGCCTTCGCCTCGCGCCATGGCGCCCGCGTCGCCTGCAAGACCTTCTGCCGCTGGACGATCTTCACGCTGCGCCTGCTCTGCGGCACCCGCTCCGAGGTGCGCGGCACCCCCCCGGCCGAGGAATGTCTGATCGCCGCCAAGCATCAGAGTTTCCTCGACATCATCCTGATCTTCAACGCCGTCCCGGCGGGCAAGTTCATCATGAAACGCGAACTCATGTATGCGCCGTTCCTGGGCCAGTACGCCCTGCGGATCGGCTGCGTCCCGGTCGATCGCGGCAAGCGCGGCGCGGCGATCGCCAGGATGAAATCCGACGTGGCCAAGGGCACGGCCGAGCCCGGCCAGCTTATCATCTACCCGCAGGGCACCCGGGTCGCGCCCGGCGTGGCAAAGCCCTACAAGGTCGGCACCGGTCTCCTGTACGAACAGCTTGCCCAGACCTGCGTGCCGGTCGCGGCCAATGTCGGCCTCTTCTGGCCCAAGCGCGGTATTCTCCGGAAACCGGGCCTCGCCGTGGTCGAATTCCTCGACCCGATCGCGCCGGGCCTCAAGATCCCGCATTTCATGGCCAAGCTGGAGGAAGAGGTCGAAACCCACTCCAACCGCCTGATGGCCGAG